>JAYYRF010000246.1:0-25680 GCA_036127535.1 Myxococcota bacterium
GCTTTGTGGACGGAAAACGGTGGCGGTGAGATTCCCAGCGGAATGGGAGGTTCGGGTGGGTGTCCGCCCAACAATACCGACGATTTGATTTTGAGTGACGGTACCGATCTCGCTTCTTTGGCGTGGTTTTGTGTAAATGGTAACGATCAGGTTCACCCGGTTGGTCAGTTGGCGCCCAACGGTTTTGGTCTGTATGATATGGGTGGTAATGTGCGAGAATGGATGAATGATTGGTATGCCAATACGGAGCCGGGTGCTGTGACAGATCCGGTCGGGGATGGTGTCGGAAACGGTAATAAGATACGACGAGGCGGTAGCTTTGCGGATCACTCTCGTCGTGTTCGACCCGCCAGTCGCTTGCATTCCGATCCGGAACGAAGAGCAAATATGATCGGATTTCGATTGGTACGAACAGCGTTGGAGGAATAAGCGATGTGGAGCACACTTTTTATATTGTTGGCCTGTGGTACAGGGAAAGAAGAAGATACATCCGATAGTGTACCGGTGGTAGAGGGAGTCGACGCCGACGAAGACGGCTTTGTAGAAAGCGAGGATTGCGATGATTTCAATCCCAGTGTATATCCCGGCGCCAGCGACTCTGTCGGTGACGATAAAGACCAAAACTGTGACGGGATTGACGGTGTGGACTCCGATGGCGATGGGTATGCGAGCTCAGACAGTGGAGGAGACGATTGCGATGATTCTTCTGATAACGTAAATCCAGCCCAGATAGACGAATGCGGCGATAGTATCGATAACGATTGCGATGGAGCAATCGATGAAGGAGAGGCTTGGTACCTCGACGCAGATGGTGATGGCTACGGAGATGCTTCGAGTATGCAAGAATCTTGTGATGCGATAAATGGTTACGTTTCGATTGCCCAAGACTGTGACGATACCGATCCGGATCCACTTCTCCGCGGAGACTTGTGCTTGCCTCACGGCATCTCTTTGATGCACATTTCCGCCGGTGTACAATTTTTAGCGGGTTCCGCGGAAGAGGAGGTTGGACATGAAAACAACGAGTCTCAACACCAAACAACTCTTTCCCGAGACTTTTACATCATGACTACAGAGGTGACACAAGCGCAGTTTGATGCGGTTATGGGCTTCAACCCGGCTGCATTTAGCTCTGAGGGGAGCTACAACGATTGTGGATTGGATTGCCCTGTAGAAAGTATGACTTGGCACGAAGCGGCGGCCTTTGCCAACGCGCTTTCGGATGCAGCCGAACTGGAAAATTGCTACACCTGCGATTCTGCATCTGGAGCGTTGGTATGCGAATCAAGTGGCGATCCGTACGCCTGTTCGGGGTATCGGCTGCCAACGGAGCACGAATGGGAGTTCGCAGCCCGGGCCGGAACCGACAAGTCTTTTTGGACACCGGACGGTGGATCTGACATTGTGGCCGGAACCGAATATGACTGCGATCCATCGGTTTCTTTGAATGATGGAACGCGCTTGGTCGACGTGGGCTGGTTTTGCAGCAACAATGGGCAGCCCAACCAAGATAATTACGGTCCCAAACCTGTTGGACAGCTGATGGCGAACGGTTTTGGCTTGTACGATATGCATGGAAATGTGTGGGAAGTGGCGCACGATTGGTATGATGACTATGAAAGCTCATATGTACCGACCGATCCCGTGGGTCCCGCCAGCGGTACCGTCAAAGTGGCACGAGGAGGGTTTTGGAATATCAATCCCGCCTTTATTCGCGTAGCGATGCGCGGTGATGTTTATCCAGATGATCGCTACGACGCTGGTGGGTTTCGGATTGTAAAAACGGCGGAGTAGATGTTTTGGTTGATCCTGTGGGGATGTGAGGCAGAACCGGATATCGATGGAGACGGATTCCTCGGTGTAGAGGGAGACTGCGACGAGCACGATCCCCTCATCCATCCAGAGGCTGAAGATAGGGTGGGTGACGATAAAGATCAAAACTGTGACGGAATGGACGGTGTGGACTCCGATGGCGATGGGTATGCGAGTTCAGCCAGTGGAGGAGACGATTGCGACGATCGCCGCGCGGATCGTTTTCCCGTTGATCTGGATGGAGATGGCCGTGATGGTTGTCACGATTGCGATGAGAGCGATCCAGAACGATATTGGATGACAACCTGTTTGGAGTTGGACTTTGTTTCGGTTGTAGCCGGAGAGTTTATGATGGGCAGTCCCGTCGATGAAGTGGGTCGCTTGAGCGACGAAGTGCAGCATGCGGTCGAACTTCAATACGACTTTTGGATGACGCAGACAGAGATAACGCAAGGACAATTCAGAGAACTGATGGGATACAATCCGTCTTTCTTTCAATCCTGTGGTTTGGATTGTCCAGTAGAGTATCTCAGTTGGCATGAAGCGGCCGCGTTTGTATCGGAGTTATCCAGGTGGGTTTCCTTGGAGCAGTGTTATCACTGTGAGGGGGAAGAGGAGATGACGGTATGCACATCGAAAGAAGACATGCAATCCTGCTCGGGGTATCGCTTACCGACGGAGGCCGAGTGGGAGTATGCGGCGCGTGCGGGATCTGAAAGTGCTTTTTGGACGGGTGCAGATCTCTTGCCGATGACGGAGTTTGCTTGTGAAGAAGACATACCGCTTTCCGATGGTACGCGTGTCGAAGAGGTGGCTCATTACTGTTTTGCATATGAGACCCATGCAGTGGGACAACTGGAACCGAATGATTTTGGTTTATACGACATGAACGGAAATGTATGGGAATGGGTTCAAGATTGGTATCAGGCAGATTTGGGAGAGGAATCGGTCGTGAATCCCATTTTGGAAGAGAACAGTGGATTCAAATCTTTGCGTGGTGGTTCGGTATACTATGCTCCGCGTTCTGTTCGCTCGGCTTCCCGCGGTTATGCCGATCCATATACACGACCGCATGACGGGGTTGGCTTTCGACTGGTCCGACAGGTGGAAAACTGAGATGATACTGGCATTGGGATTGGCTCTGTTGGTTATGGTATTCTTCTTTTGGATTTTATCACAGCCAAGCCGAATCGAGCGTTTGGTGCAAAATACGATTACGGTTCGGAATACAGAACCGTTGGTCGAGGAACTCACAGCTCGTCCCGAAGAATTACAAGCCCGTGCGCTGGATCAGATGATGAATCGTTTGTTGGAAGAGTCCGAACCGGAACTCGCGATTCGTTTGGCGGAGGGGTATTTGTTGGCAGAGAAAAAATCTCCGGCTGGACACCGCTGGGTAAAGACCCTGCTTGAGCGAGAGCCCGTTTTGAGTCGACAGTATTTTCGGGCGGGATTTTTGGAGGAGTCCTACAACCCGAATATGGCTGCACATTGTGGGCCTGGTGGTTGAGGTGTTGGCTAACCTTCGGTCGAAGGTCTACATTTTTGCTCGAATCGAATATTTTGCGATGACCGCATTTTGATTGTGGTCGAGTTCCCACAGGCTGGCATTTTTGTTTTTCGGACTCCAAGAGTCCGCGTGTTGCCAAGTGACGATCCATCTCTCGCCCATCGCATGCCAACGATACTCTTCTGTTTCGTTGAAGTACATGTCATCACCTTTGATGATTTGGAGTTGTTGTGGGTCGAAAAAAACCAAGCGCAGTGATTCCCCGTTGCTCTGCGCATGAAAATACTCCCCGCCGTTGAGGGCCTTTTCCGCACCATTTGTCCCTTCAAAGGAACGGATGAGTTTTATATTGGCCTGATCATTTGCGGTGAGAAGAGAGTCGCTGTAGTTGGGGTTGATACGATACCAAGCTTGTTGTGCGAAGTGTTCTGCATATTTGGGCGTTTTAAATGCGCGCCCGTGCCGGGCGAAGATTTCGTTTCTGAGGAAGGGAAAGCTTTTGGGATCTCGTTGAATTAACTCAAGGGGGGAGAGTAGGGGATCGTTTGCAAAAACACCGCTGTAGAGTTTGGATTTGTCGTTTTTCTTGGTTGCTGGAGATGACAACTCGGTTTGGGAGGCTTGTTGTTTCGCTGTAGGAGGGGGATCGGATACGAGATCTTTTACCTCGCCTCCGGAGCAAGCGAGCGTAGAAAGAACAAAGAATACAAGCATAGGGCACCTGTCAGAACGAACACAAATTCTTATTCGAATTTGAGAGGAACGTCAATTTTCGATGGAATTCATCGAAATGGGCACGGCGCTTCTTTTGACTTTTGTTTACATTATGCTAAATTTATTTGGCGAAGCACCCACAATTTAGGTTTTGAACAATGGCTCAAAAGAAAACCCGCATTCAGTTTATAAAGTATCATGAGGCGGCCGACCAGCAGCCGCTATCCAAAAAGGCGGCAGAAAAACTCGGTATTTTTCCCTCCCTCGCTTTGGGAGGGCTGGCTGCTTGGGTTAGACAAAATGGCTTCAAAGTCGACTTGATTGATCTGCATGTAGAAAACATGTACCCCAAAGATGCAGCGGGACGCGTCCGTGACTTTGATCCGCATATTGTAGCATTGACCGCCAAAACGTTGGGATGGCCGGCAGTAATCGAAATTGCACAAATGGTTCGCATTGCGGCGCCCAATGCATTAATCGTCGTCGGCGGTCCTCAGTTGAGTATATACGCAGAGGAATCCTTGTCGTGGGAGTGCTTTGATATTGCCGTCGTCGGTGATGGAGAAGATACACTTTTGGAAATCTGTGAACGCGTAGAGTCTGGTTCGAAGTGTGATGATGTTTTGGGAACCTATTTCCGCCACGACAACGGAGATGTTACCAAAAATCCACCCCGTCCGCTAAGTAAAGACATCAACAAGTACCCCATGACGGCCTGGGATTTGATGCCCACGGGCAATTATCATTGCCTTACGCTTCTCAAGCCATTTGCAACCATGGTTACCACCCGCGGTTGTCCGTGGCACTGTGGTTATTGCTCTCAAGTGTACTCTGAAAAGCTCCGTTTTCGCGATGTTCAACTCGTCGTGGACGAAATGGAGTTTTTGGTCAAGACCTACGGAATCAAAGAAATCGTCTTCTTCGATGAGACTTTTACCATTGGAAAAAAACGAATGCGACAGTTTTCTGAAGAGATTCTTCGTCGCAATCTCAAGGTCAAGTTTAACATTCGAGCACGTGTCGACACGGTCGATCGCGAAGTGGTTCGTTTGTTGAAGCGCGCCGGCTTGCGATCGATCCATATGGGTGTGGAAGCGGGAACTGATCGGGTACTTAAGATCATGAACAAGCAAATTACCCGAGCACAGACCATAGAAGCATTTCGCATCTGTCGAGAAGAAGGGGTAGACACCCGCGGTTACTTTATGGTCGGATATTACGATGCGGCGCCACAAGATGTAGAGGATATGATTTCCTTTGCTTCCGGTTTGGGATTGGATTGGGCTTCTTTCTCTGTTGCTACGGCCTTACCCGCCACAGATTTGTATCGTATCGCACAAGAACGGGGATACGTGGACGGAGATTTTTGGAAGCAATACACCATCGACGGTGGCGGAGCAATTCCGCAACTCGAAACAGAGACCTTTTCTGCAGAACAACTTCGCGCATATCGTACCAAGGCTTACATGAAGTTTTATCTGCGCCCGGATTTGATTCGTCGAAAGCTGTCCAAATCAGAGGGACGAGAAGAGCTCCTTGAAATGGCTGGTGGAGCAACGGTTTTGGGTGAAATCATAAAATCTACGATACGCCGAGCGGTCCCGAAGGTGGGCATCGGCAAATGGGCGACTGTTTAATTTCTCTTATCGAATGACGCGGTGTGCGACGATGACGCGTTCGATGCCGGCAAGGTCGGGCTTCGACTCGATTGGGTTGAATCCAAAACCCTGTAGAATTGAGAACAACGCGGCCGCTTGTCCCATTCCTATTTCGAGAATAAGAACCCGTGGAGACCGGTTCGATGCTTGTCGGATCAGCTCCCGGTAGCAATCTAAACCGTCATCCCCTCCATCGAGAGCCAATGCGGGCTCGTGGATTCGCACTTCGGGAGCCAGTGTCTGAATCTCCCTCGTCGGTATATATGGAGGGTTGGAAACAATCATATCGATGGGGCGACTGGGGGGGATCGGAGAGAGGAAGGAGCCTTGTAAAACGCCGACCCGAGAGGATAGATTCAATCGTTTGACGTTCTCCTTTGTGCATTGAATTGCTTGTGGAGAAGTATCTACCGCGTACAACTTAAGTTTGGGGCGCTGCATGGCCAAACTCAGACCTATACAACCCGTTCCCGAGCCGATATCTGCCACAAAAAACTCTTCGTCCGGGGGGATGAGTGACAAAGCAGCATCGACGAGTGTCTCTGTATCCGGACGAGGGCACAGAACCCCGGGTTGAACATAAAACGTGTGCTCATAAAAATCTTTTTCTCCTAAAATATAGGCAATGGGTTCTCGATTCGCCCTGCGTCGAACAACGGTACGGATTTTAGATATCTCGGCCTCAGAGAGTGGAATATCAAAGTTCATATACAGTTGAATGCGGGTCATATTTAAGACCGATCCAATCAGTAACTCGCTATCCAAACGCGGGGAGTCAATCCCTTTTTGACGGAAGAATTGTTCGGTTTTTTTGATGATGTCGACCAAGTTTGCCATCGGACTCTCAGCGAAAGATAGACTGCATTAGTATCTATTGGATTCGGCACAATTGTCTGTAAAAAACATTGTGATTTCCATTTTGCGGGAGAAATTCGGACGAAAATTGGTGTCGGATATGATGGCTATACACGGAAAGCGAATCTCTTCAGGGGCATGTTGTTCAAACCCAATGTCTTACAAACCGTCTTTGACGGAGAGGTGAGCATGATGTGGGGCAAAGGAGAAGAGGCCTCACGAGGACTTTTGTAACAATCTCCGTTCAAAGGAACTCCGAAAATGCTTGAGGCAGGAACCGCAATAGCGACCAGCTCCACTTTTGGCCGAGGCTTCTTCCCAGCAACGAAGTCCCTTGTGAATCATTTCGTGAATGTCTTGCTCTTTTTTCTTGGTACATCTACAAACGTACATTGGAGTCCCCTTTGTCGGATTGGCTTAGGTCGTCTAATACGGACAAAGGAATAAAATTAAAGACTTTTTTCTGTGACGAAAAGGCAAACTATGCGCTGTCTTGGTTTTGTAAATATGCTTTGACGCGCTGTGCCGTTTGCTCTCCATTACGAATACAGTCCTTGACGCCGACTCCAAAGAGGTGATTGCCGAGAAGGAAAAGCCCGGGGTATTGCTGTAAGATAGCGGAAATGGCATTTTGACGTCGGTAGTGTCCGACCTCGTACAGGGGAATGGCATTGTGATGCTTGAAAATTAAGATATCTTTCGGGTTTGTGGCTCCAAATAGTTTGTGATGGATCGATGCTACGCGCTCTTTTAATTCTTCCTCGGGCAGATCGATGAGTTTTGGATAGCGGGTTCCACCCAGTATGGTTCGGGTTACCGTATAGTCTTCTGGAACCCGCGTCGGAAAAATAGATGAGCTAAAAAGTACTCCCAAAGCCCCGTGCAGCTCCGCATCTCGAGACACCAAAGCGCCAAATCCCCTCGGGTTACAAGAAGAACGAGGATAAATGGAAATGGCGAGTACAACCGATGAATACTGAATTTGGTCGAGATGATTGGCCAAAATTGGCATATTGGCTCGAAGGATGGAAGCTTGCGCGTACGCGGGACAACTGAGTACAACGGTATCGCTCTCATGTTCTCCGTCTTCAAAATGTATACGCCAGCGGTTTCCAATTCGATCGAGAGAGAGCGCTTTTTTTTGCGTTTGGAGACGATCGGACAATCGATGGGCAATCGTTTGGCATAAGACGCCAGAGCCATTTTTTAAACTACACAAACGCGGAGGAGACGACTTGCCCCGCTTGAGCAAGGCACGAAGCAGAGATCCGTGCTCTTCCTCCATCTCGAACATTTTGGGGAAGGCAGCGCGCAGCGAGAGCTCTTCCGGTTGGGCGGCAAAAATACCCGCCGTCATGGGGGCGAGCAGGTGGTTTATTACGCCGGAGCCAAGTCTTCGGGATACAAATTCAGCAACGCTTTCCTCTTTCTCGTTTTTGTTGCGTCCAACAAAGGGTTCCCAAAGCAACCGTATCTTACTCCAAAACGAGAGAAGGGGGGAACGAAAAATATTGGGTGGGGCAGAGGGGAGGGCGACGAGATTTTGATTGTATATCCATCGGATTTTTTGCTCTGGACTCGCAGGGAGAACTTGATCTTGTAAGTCGAGAGCCGCCAAGAGTCGGTCGACGGCGGGTTCGTTGTTGAGCCAGCCATTGGCAGCGAGTTCCAATGGAATCCCGGTAGAGTGGGAGATGGTGCGTACCCAGCCACCAACATGCTCGCTTTTTTCGAAAAGGAGAGCATCTGGTAGCCAAGAGGCGCAACTGAGGCCTGAGATACCACCTCCGATGATGGACGTAGTACTCATGCTTCGAGCTCTTCTTGCAAGGAGAGAATCTTATCGACGAGAAACTGATAAAAAACAGGACTATACATTGTAGGAGAAGAGCTTTCTATCGTAGTAAATCCAATTTCAGAGGCGTACTGGTGCAATTGACTTTGCACTTGCTCTTCCAAGGATTGCGCGTGACAAATCCAAGAGAGTGGAACCGTAATCAATGCCCGGCAGCCTGTTTGATGCCAGCCTCGTAGCTCTTGGTTTAATTCCTTGGTATTTGGATAGTGAAGCGCATGCGGTTGATGACGACCCAAGATGTGCATGATCTTTTGGTAGCTTTTGTGGGCATCATTGTAATATTCCTTTGGTGGTGACTTCCAGTTTTCAGGTTGTCTTTGGAGAACAAAGAGGATGGCGTATTCTCGCGCTCCGTCGAGTCGAATGATTGCCCTGCGTATTAAACTGGCAACACTTTCTGTAAATTGTGGGTCTGTTGCATAGCTGCCCACTTCGACAATATGATTCTTTTTGGCGCGCAGGGCGGTACGGCTTTGTTCTAGAATTGAGTACAGCGTAGAGCAGCGGTGTGGGATTAACGGGAAGAGAATTACTGGGCTTTTTGACGGTGTGCGGTGCAAAGCGACATTCATAGAATCTGAACCGTATCTATGAATGGTGTGACAGACAAAGTCCGGGCCGAGTAGGCGAACCAATTCCTGGGCGTGTTTTTCCGCTTCTGCAAAGGAAGAGCACGGACCCGATATTAGGGGCGTCTTCATTCGAAAGTACAGAAGAAACCATATCCAAATCGGCTTGAGGAAGCCGGGGATGGAGGTCAAAACCAATGGATCGAGCAATTGCTCTTTGAGGTGCTCTTTTTTAGGCTGTTCAGGAGAAGGCCCTCCTGGGTGTAGGAGCCAAACGTGCGTCGGCATTTAGGAATTCCATGACCATTTTTGGACTTCATCGATCACGGTGGCTACACCTTCGATGGGAGTGGAGGGAATACAACCATGCCCCAAATTGAATATATGCCCTAATGGACCGGCTTTGGTAATAATATCGCGCACCTTAGCCCGCAATGTTTCTTCCGGCGCTTGTAGCGCGATGGGATCGAGGTTGCCCTGAATCGGAATATGTCCGAGCACAGCGCGCGCTTTTTTCATGTCGATCCGCCAGTCAATGGCGATTGCGGTAGACCCAACACTTGCCAAGTGATCGATAAATGGTCCCGAGTCGCGCGTAAAGTAGAGAGTCGGGGTATCTACGACGTACGATAAAGCACGACGGGCCGCGGGAAGAGCAAAGCGCAAAAAGTCATCGGTTCCCAAGGCTCCCGCCCAAGTATCGAAGAGTTGAAGGGCTGCGGCACCGGCTTCGGCTTGGGCTTGTAAATGCGCACCAACAGCATCGGCAAGCTTGTCCAAGAGCTCTTGAAAAGCCTGCGGTTCTTGCCACATCAAGCGTTTTGTATGTCGCCAGTCCTTAGAACCTCCTCCTTCGATGAGATAGCAAGCGAGGGTGAACGGTGACCCTGCAAATCCCAAAATGGGTACATCGACTTGCTCGGTGCAGATTTGAATCGCTTGCATGGGAGCGGGAAGATCACGCATGGGGTCAAAGGATCGTAAAGCTTTGACGTCGGCTGGGGTGCGAACGGGGTTATCGATTTCAGGCCCTTTCCCGGGTCGAAAATGCAAGTCAGCGCCCATTTTGTGTAGTGGGAGTAGGATGTCGGAAAAAATAATCCCGGCGTCAAAGGAAAATCTTCGGAGAGGCTGAAGCGTAATTTCTGCGGCGATTTCCGGATTATAGCAGCGCTCTAAGAATGGGTGTTTCGCGCGTAATTCCATATATTCCGGAAGATAGCGACCGGCTTGTCGCATCATCCAAACTGGTGGTCTGGGGTTGGGTTTATTATATAAAGCACGAACGATCAAACTGTCTTTTTGAGATTTCATGTAGGAGACTCCGTGTCAAGCGATGAACAAACAGCTCGATCGAACCGTTTGAATTGGCTTTCCTTACCGTTATTAACCTGTTTTTTATGGGTATGTTCGTATTCTTTTCCAATGCAAGAAATGCGATTATATGCGCTGCAAGCAATTTGTTTGACCATTCCTCCATACATAGCGGTTTTGTGGCCGCTGTATTCTCTTTTTCTTTTTTGGAAAGAGGGTGATCGGATCTACTTGCTGTCTCTATTTGCCCTACCATTGATGGGTTTCCCGGACGTGTCTTCCCAACAGAAAGGAACATCCGTCGTCGTGAGTAACGTAAACGCTTTTAGTGGTTATGAATCCTTGTTACAAGATGAGCTGGCTGCTCTCAGAGCAGATTATCTCATTCAAATCGAGAGGAGAATAGAAGAGATTCCTCATATGAAGCGGGCAGCATTTGATAAAAAGAGACAGCACATCCGTCCATCACATCTATCTTCCGTGTATTGTAGAGAGGAGTGCGAGGCTTGGGTTTCGGGTCAGATCGGATCCGATACGATGGCTATGCCCATTACGCTCTTGAGAATACCAAACGAGATATGCGTGATCGGTATTCATGCTCCACCACCGCTTCCCATCGACGCTTCGGGAATGAAACCGTATATAGACCATTTGAGCCAACACATTTCAAAGGGCCGTATCTCGCGTGACTGGCAGGTTTGTAAACGGTCGGACAGCGTGTTGCTGATGGGAGACTTAAACGCCGTAGCCGGCAGCGCTCCCTATCAGAGTGTTATCGGCATGGGACTTCGGGATCTGCGAAAATATACCGGTATTTGGGGGGCGACGTGGCCGAACGATGCTTTTTTAATTTCGATTCCATTCTTTCGACTGGATCATGTTTTTGCCGGCAACGTGGACGTGCTCCGCGTCGAGAGTTTTGAAATTTCGAACTCGGATCACAAGGCCCTCAGGGTGTGGCTTCCAAACGATTGAGGAGGGCAATTAAAATAAGCGCTTGATATTCCGCATCGTAGTCTGCCCGATGTCTTCGTTTAAAATCCTGTGCGGGGAGGTTGAGGCGCTCTTGCAATGTTTCCTTGTTGGAATCAAGCCAATTTATATCCAAGACACCGGTAGCCAAAGACTTGGTGCACAATGCTTTGTAGCCGAAAGGATTGGGTATATTTTCTGCGGCATATGTCCATGCGATGAAAGACCAATCAAATGGTGCATTGTGTCCAACGAATACCGGATAGGTGCCAGGCATTGTATTTCGCTTCGTCCACGCGCTCAATTGACGACAAGCTTCCGCGCGCGGAAGACCTTCTCTTTGCAGGCGATCTTGATCCAAGCCGTGAATCGCAGCTGCCTGCGGGTCAAAGCGAGGTGCCTGTGGACGTATCTCAAGATATAAATTTTCACCCAGACTCAACATGCCTTTGTGGTTCGTTATCACACTGGTCGCACCGATGGACACCATGTCATACAGGCCGGGAACCGGTCCGTTGGCTTCGAGATCGATGCAAAAGTATGTCGCTCTGGTTTCCATATTAAGGGGTCCACTTTGCATCGAGAGCCTCCACACAAGTCCACAGCATAATGTAAATCATGGCAGATTGTTTGGCGTCTAAGACCTGCTCTTCTTCTTTCTGATCTTCTCTTTCGTACAGCGCCCACAAAATTTCATCCAGGAGGTGTTCTTGGATACGAGAGTCGAGCTCCTTGGCGCGTGAGTGAAAGTCCTCGTCGAGTGGTAAAATTCCGCTGACGGCCTGATTGACGCTTTTTTGGGCAGCGAGTAGATCGTCTCGGTTGACCTTTTTTAAGCGGCCTCCTTTTTTTTCAAAGACGCGTATACATACGGAGAGCATATAGGTTGCAACCTGACCTGCGACCGGGTCAATTTTGCTGAAGTTTTTCTCCATAAAGCTTTTGAGTCGATTTTGCGGTTTTAGAAGTCTGGAGGCGACGGATTGAAAGTCCATCCCCATGTCGCTACATTCTTCTGAGAAGCGGTGGACTTCTTCTCGGGGAATCGCTGGGTTTGGCATATGTGTTCCTTCCTTTTAAAGATTTGAGATCGGTATAGTGCTTGTGGGTAAGGATGGTTGATAATCTAGTTGGCCGAGGCGGGCATTTCCCAGCTGGCGGAGCAAGGAAGATAGTCGGATAACGCAGAGCACCCGAAGATGAGATTATCGGTTCCTGTGCATTCAACAAGAAGATTAAAGCTATTTCGAAGTGTTGTTGGACTCGAGAAGGCACCGCTTAGGGTTGTGGTAAATCGCATGTCGACTCTGAGGTCCAAACTGGGATTAACCTCCGAGAGGTCTACGGTTTCCATTGTGGGCGGGATGGAGCAAGTAAAGTTGCTTCCGGTTAAGGTACAGTCCACACTGCTACCATCCTCCATTTGCATCTGAAAAGTGTTGTCTCCGGTGTTTACGAGATTGTACCCAGCACCGGCGCTCTCTTGATCTCCAATATCGTCGATGTCGCAGTCACTTTGAATATTGATCGCTTCTCCATAGGTCCAGGCACCCTCGGCTGGTAGAAGCCATCGAGACGCGTCATCGTCCCAATGATCGGAGCCCGCAGTGGCTCCATCCGCGGGTGAGATCGAACCGAAATCATCGTCATCGGCGTCGGTATAACAACCGGTTGGATCGGACTCAAAGGGGGCGGATCCAGGAAATGTGTTTGCATCACTGTCATTGCAATCGCTTCCTGAATCGAAGGGGGCTGCCGCGTTGATGTCACCGTATCCATCACCATCCGCATCGATCATGCATTGGTCATCAGAGGCCTCGGTGACCGAGCCGGGATATACCGCGGGATCATCATCATCGCAATCGCTGGAAGCATCGAAACCATCACCGTCCGCATCGGTGGTATTTTCGGCTGTATCGTTTGGACTGGTTGTATCGGATGTATCTTGGGTCTTCTCATCACAGGCAAGAAGAACAAAAATCGTTGCAAGTATATAATTCATATGACTTCCTCTCTTGATATGTTGGTATTGAGAAAAAAAATAGCACATCTGTGCTATTTTTTCACCACAGAAAGCGCTTAATCAAGAAAGCCCTCCAGAAACAGAGTGCTTGGTGGTGGTTTCAGAAAGACTTACACGCGCTCTAAAATCGTCGCGACGCCTTGGCCGAGTCCGATACACATGGTCGACAGACCATATTTTGCGTTGTTTTCAACCATCACGTGTGCCAGTGTACCGGTGATACGCGCGCCAGAACACCCGAGTGGGTGGCCGAGTGCGATGGCACCGCCTTTGACATTAATGATGTCCATGCGATCTTGAAGTTTCAATTCTTTGATGACCGCGAGAGACTGTGCAGCGAAGGCTTCATTCAGTTCGATGTAGTCGATGTCGTCCAGTGATAACCCCGCACGCTTGAGGGCTTTCTTTGTTGCAGGAACCGGACCACGACCCATCAGAGAGGGGGAGCAGCCAGCAGAGGCGACAGAGATCACCTTTACCATGGGCTTGAGTCCGAGTTCTTCTGCCTTTGCGGCAGACATAACAAGGAGAGCCGCGGCACCATCGGAGATGGCAGAGGAATTTCCGGGGGTTACCGTACCGCTTTTGCTGCGATCGAAAACAGTCGGGAGTGTTCTCAATTTCTCAACGCTTGAATCTGGACGAACCACTTCGTCGTAGTCTACGCTGACCAAGAAACCATTCTTGTCGTGTCCTTCGACGGGGATAATTTCATTGCTCCAATCTGCTTTTGCGGCGCGTAGATGAGATTCGTTGGCAAATTCGTCTTGTGCTTTACGATTCACCATGTTCATTTTACCGAGGAGTTCTGCGGTTACCCCCATTAATCCAGCGATTCTCGCCGATCCATGCGACAAAGATGGATTCTCATCGAATCCGTGGTCCATCGGAACATGACCCATGTGTTCTACACCACCGCAGATGAAAATATCACCATTGCCGGTTTGGATCGCCATGGTCGCACTGTGGAGTGCCGTCATGGATGATCCGCACAAACGATTGACGGTTTGTGCAGACACCGAGTGTGGGAGTCCGGCAAGGATGGAGGCCATTCGACCAATGTTGAATCCCTGCTCAAGAGTTTGCTGAACACAACCCCAAATCACATCTTCGACTTCTTTGGGATCAACGCTCGGGTTGCGCTCAAGGAGCGCCTTAATGGTGGCAGCAGAGAGATTTTCTGCCCGCACATTTCGAAAGCAACCACCCTTAGATCGACCCATTGGGGTACGGACGGCGTCTACAATTACAACTTCATTCATGATATTGGCTCCTTAGGATTTGTAGTAGGTTTCGCCGTTTGCGGCCATTTCTCGCATACGGTCGGTTGGGTGATACAGTTTTCCGAGATGAGCGTATTTGTCTGCCATCTCACAGATTTTGGCAAGACCGACTTGGTCAGCATAGCGGAAGGCACCGCCGCGGAAGGGGGGGAATCCAATCCCCATAATCAGTCCCATGTCGGCTTCGTTTACGGTATCGACGATTTTTTCTTCAAAACATCGAGCGGTCTCAATGATCATCGGAATCATCATACGCTCAACGATTTCTTCTTCGGAGAACTCCTTGGTTCCGTTGGCTTGAACACCTTTCAAAAGTTCGAGAACGGCGGGGTCGTCTTTCTTTTTGGGTCTCCCACGCTTGTCCTTTTCATACTTGTAATATCCAATGCCATTTTTCTGACCATGTCGCTCGTTTTCGACCATCACATTGATAGATGTACGGATATCGTTCATCATACGATCTGGATAGCCCTCCGCCATAACATCGCTGACTTTGTAGGCGGTGTCGATGCCGACAACATCCATCAGATAGGCTGGACCCATGGGCCAACCAAATTTCTCCATGGTTTTATCGATGGTTTTGAAGTTTGCACCGTCATTGACAAGTCCTTGGAAACCGGCGAAGTACGGGAACAGAACACGGTTTACAAGGAAGCCAGCACAATCGTTTACAACGATGGGTACTTTGCCCATTTTGGTTGCATAAGCAACGGTGGTGGCAATCGCTTCTTCGCTGGTTTTTTCGCCGCGGATAATTTCAACAAGCGGCATTTTATGAACCGGATTGAAGAAGTGCATTCCACAGAAATTCTCCGGACGCTCCAGTGCCTCTGCGAGATAGGTGATGGAGATGGAAGACGTATTGGAGGTGATAATCGTGTTCTCATCACAGGTATCTTCGATTTGCTTGAGTACGATGTGCTTTACTTTTTTATTTTCAACAACCGCTTCTACAACAATATCCACACTTGAAAAGTCTTCCTCTCCGTAAGAGAGAGTCGGATTGATATTGGCAAGGATGTTCGACATGCGGGCACTGTCGATGCGGCCGCGCTTGACGAGTTTGGATAGAAGTTTTGCCGCTTCGTTCATTCCTTGATCAATGCCCTTTTGATTAATATCTTTCATAACGATGGGTACATTTTTGTAGGCGGACTGGTAGGCAATACCACCGCCCATGATGCCGGCACCCAAAACCGCGGCTTTATCGATTTTCTTTGCGATTTTCTTGTACTTGCGGCCTTTCTTTTTAATGACCTGATCATTGTGGAATAGACCGATTAAGGATTCCGCTACCGATGTTTTGGCGAGTTTTGCGAAGGCTTTGGCTTCAACGAGAAGTGCGCCGGCGCGATCTTTTTTGGCGGCTGCTTGGAGTACCTTTACGGTCTCAACCGGTGCGAGATATCCGCGACTTGCCGCTTTGACAAACTGTGTGGAGACCATAAAGGTTGCCATTTGCTCTTTTTGAGACAAGGGTATGGGTGATTTTTTTTGTTCCTTGCGGGCTTGCCAGTTTAGTTTCCCTTCGATTGCTTGGTTTAAAAGGTGCTTACCCGCTGCGAGCAACTGATCGGCTTCAACAACCGCATCAACAACATGATATTTCAGTGCTTTGTCGGCCCGCAGGCTTTTCATTGCACCGCCAAGTTCAACAATGACATGAATCGCGCTATCAACACCGATGAGACGAGGGAGACGAACCGTGCCACCAAATCCTGGGATAATGCCCAAACTGATTTCGGGAAGGCCGATGCTTCCTTTGCTGTCGAGGATGCGGTAGTCGGTCGAGAGAGCCATTTCACAACCACCACCAAGTGCGGTACCATTGACCAAAGAGACCGTTGGGAAGGGAAAGTCCTCAATTCGATTGAAAATGGAGTTGGCATCGGTGAGCCACTGGATGAGAACTTCTTTGGGTTCTTTGAACGTTTCGCCAAATTCGGTAATGTCGGCACCGACGATAAAGGTCGACTTTCCGCTTCGGGCGATCAGTCCTTTGACGCCTTCGGTGTTTGAGATGGTTTCTACTGCTTCGTTGAGTTCTTCAAGGGTGATTTTGTTGAATACATTGACAGAGCCTTCTTTGTTGTCGAAGATTAGCTCTATAATACCCTCGTTGTGCTCTACTTGAATGGTTTTTCCTTGGTATAGCATGGAATGGTGTTCCTTATGATTGATGGGGTTAGAAGATCATTTTTAAAATGAATAGTCATTCATTCTTACCCTGAACAAATTCATCTGTCAAAGATCAATTTCTGAATCTTTTTGACTTTTATTTGGGTAAAACCGAAAGAGATTTGTTGGATCAGAATGTGGTTTAGATGAAAAAGTCCGGCATAAGATTGGCGCTCGGATCGATCGCGTAGTGAGAGAGATCGGTTACTCCCATTTTCGCCATAACATCATCGTCTATAAAAAAGTTACCCGAACACTCCGCTCCGTTTTGGGTCAATATCCAGTGGGCGGCATCCGACATGATTTCGGGTTTGCGGCAGCTTCGAATCGCTCTTTCTCCTCCGAGAAGATTGCGCACCGCGGCGGTGGCAATTCCAGTGCGCGGCCACAGTGCGTTTACGCCGACCCCTTTACCTTTGAACTCCGATGCCATGCCGAGTACACACATACTCATTCCGTATTTCGCCATCGTGTAGGCCACGTGATTGGCAAACCACTTCTTGTCCATGTTGAGCGGTGGGGAAATGTTGAGTATGTGGGGATTGTCCGCTTTCAAAAGATGGGGTAAGCAGACTTGAGAGCACAAATATGTTCCTCGTGTGTTAACCTGATGCATAAGATCGAAGCGTTTCATTTTGGTTTGTAGCGTGCCGGTTAGTTGGATAGCAGAGGCGTTGTTGATCAAAATGTCTATGCCACCAAAGCGATCCACCGCTTGGTTCACGGCCGCCTGTACGAGCTCCTCCTTGCGAATGTCCACCACGCAAGCCAGAGCTTGACCACCCGCCTCTTCGACTTCTTTGGCAGCGGTGTAGATCGTGCCTTCGAGTTTTGGGTGCGGCTGAGCGGTCTTGGCAGCAATAATGATATTCGCTCCGTCCTGTGCAGCGCGCAGCGCGATCGCTTTTCCAATTCCGCGGCTTGCGCCCGTAATAAACAGTGTTTTTCCTTTTAGTGATGACATGGATGCTCCTTAATTTCACTTTCTATATAGATGACATGGAGCGATAATCAAGGAGATAAACGTCAAAATATTGTCTTATCTCGTTGCTTCATGTCTCCAACTTTTAAATAAAGTTGTTGTAAACATATGTAGATTTCTTCACATCTTTATGACACAAGTCAATTTTTTTACGTATATTTTATCTTGTGGTCAATCAAAAATATTTGGGGGAAAGATGGGGTTTTGGGTACTGCTTTGCAGCTTATCCTTTGCTGAGGAACCGGTCATTGACGAGTTTCAGGGCGTTTATACCTATGTGGATAACGAAACAGATCGCAAGAATATCAAAGACGGTTTGGATCGCACCGTTTCCGAGTTCAACGTTGTCTTTCGCCCTGTGGTCAAGCATATCCTCAATGATGCGGCGAAAGTAGCGCATCGTGTGGAAGTACAGGTAGAAAAAGAAAACATTACGCTGGTTCACTATCGAAAGGGAGAGATCGCACAGGTGAGCGGTCCTTTGAACCAAGATATCAGCAGTACCATTCGCTCGGATATGAAGCACAAGGTTCGCTGGACGGAGAACGGTATCGAGCGCTTGGATCAGACCAAGGATGGTGGGCGAGAAGTGACCTATCAGCTCTCAAAAGACAAGAAGAATTTATTTGTCCATATTAAAATGTTTAGCTCTCGTCTTCGCAAACCCTTCGAGTACTCTCTTACCTATGTGCGAAAGCTCGTTAAGAAAAAGAAATAGGCTCCGGATAATATCTTTTCATCGAGAGTCCATCCGTCTTCTTCGCTGAATTGCGTACAGAAACCTACTTTCGTAAAGGAGCACAGATGAAAATTGCGATTTTTGGTGGCACCGGAGGTTTAGGGCGTCAGTTAATTGCACAAGCTTTCGAAGCGGGGCACACTCTTAAGGTTCTGGCACGTACGCCAGAGAAGCTCGATTTTACACACGATGCAATTCAAGTTTTGAAGGGAGATGGCTTGGATTTCTCCATGGTTTCTCAAACGATCGCTTCCCAAGAGGCCGTTCTCTGTGCGATTGGAGGGTCTGGGCTGGGGGATTCCTCAACGCGTACAGAGGTGACGAAGAATATATTGGTTGCGATGGAAGAACACCGCGTTCGAACGTTGATCGTATGCAGTTCTTTGGGGGCTGGCCGGAGTAAAAGGCATCTTCCACTCATAGGGAAATTGATTGTGGGCACCGTACTTCGAAAAGCCATATTCGATCACACTGTTCAAGAGACGGCCATTCGAGAAAGAGATTTGGATTGGGTGATCGTTCGACCACCGCGTTTAATCGATGCTGAAAAAACGGAGAATTATCGGGTGGCTGAAGAAACGGAATCCTTTACGGCCAGTCAGATTTCCAGAGCAGATGTCGCACACTTTATGCTTCGGGCATTGGAAGAGGATAAGTGGAAGCGAAAGGCCATCTCTATTTCACTTTGAGGCTTCTTCTCCATACCGTGTGAATACCAAAGGCCAGTATAAATAGACACAGCCCAAACAGGGGATACCAGTCTTTCCAGTGCGACCAAAAGTCCGTCTCTTCTTGGGTAAACAGAGTACTGGTCTTACCGAGTGCCTGGAATAGAAAAAATCCCAAAATACTCAAATTGCACACCAAATAGGTAAGCGGTATTAACGGATAGCCCGTGCAGCGGTATGGCCGATGGTCATCGGGTTTACGGTAGCGTAAGACGAAGATAATGGAAACCGTGATCGATCCCGTCAGCAGCATGGCTAGGCTGGTAAGTTGCGTCAGCGTCTCGAAGCGACCTGTCAAAATGAGAATGATACTCCAGATACATTGAATGGAGATGATGGCATCTTGGGAAAGCTTTTGATTGAAAAATAAACCATCCTTACCCATCGAGTGGCCGGTACGGGCACCAGCGAGCAAAGTTCCGTTGATGGAGGCTAAAATGGCCAGTGCAATCAAGACGGTCATCGTTGTCTCCAGTAAGGATCCCCCCAATATGCCCGCTATGGCTGTTCCCGCTTCTATCGTTTGGGCAAGTGTATCGAAACCCAAAACGTATACGAAGGTTCCGCACAAAAGCACATACAGAACGGTGGTAGAAAGGGTGCCGCCAATGAGAGCCCGCGGAATATTTTTGTGAGGGTGTTGTATATCGCCGGCGATATAAATGATGGAATTCCAGCCGGAGTACGCAAAATATACAACCAAGTATGCTTCCATCCAGCCCAAGAGCGTATTTTGAGCGGGGGAAGTGGATGGTGGCAATCCTTCAAATGTCCCGAGAGCATACAATGAAAAGAAGAAGAGCGACACAAGAGGAATCGCTGTAAAAATTAATTGCAGCCATCCAGAAGAACGAATTCCAATCTTACAGATGGCGCTGAGAACCAGTACGGTTACACAGGCTCCAAAATTTGTGTACGAAAGACCACCACCCCAAGGATAAGACCAAATCAGGGTGCTAAAATCTTTGCCGAGCAAGGTCGGGATTTGGTACTGGAACAGCGCGACGGACATGGTTGCAATGGAGCCGGAAAAGATTCCCAAAAACAATACCCAACCGGTAGCAAATGCGATCGATGGATTCAGCGCCGTGCGTTGAAAGTGATAATCGCCACCGGCTTTGGGCATCATGGTGCTGAGTTCGGCGCAAGAAGCCGCACCAGCAAGGGCAATGAAACCACCAAAAATCCAGGTTAAAAAATACAGCGTTGGGGAACACAGTTTGGCCACCGTCGGTGGATAAAGAAATATCCCGACCCCGAGCATAGAACCGACGACCATGCAAAAAGAATGCGATAGGGATAGCGTTCGCGTTTCTGTAGACTTCATGGGCTTGGCTTTGGCGGAGGGTGGAATAAATATTAAAATATCTATGTCCAATATCACCGTCATTGAATATAGAATTTGAAGCGACAATATAATGAGATTTCTGAAATTGGGGTAAGTATGGCAATAGAAAAATTATTTCAGGTTTTGGTTGTCGGTGGAGTTTCATTGGGGGTACAGGCTTGCGCGAGCAAGCAGGCAAAGAATTCCGATGCTCCAACACAGCAAGAAGACGCTGTCCCCAAGCCGACGAGTACGCAAGAAGAAGCCGAGGATGTTGCAGCACCCCCTAGAGGAGAGTCTCCGGATCGAGGGCTGTTCACCGGAACGAATTCGAAAGGAGAACAATGCGAAGACGTCTGTTATACGCAATCGTCGGGAGAGAATATCTGTTCCGAAATGTGTTGTTGGCTGACAGCGGTGGAGTGTTGTCCAGACTACCGTCCCCCGGTTGAGGAAGAAGAAACCGAGTCTCCCAAAGAAGGAGAGTAGCTCGTGTCCGGGCTTATCGAACAAAGTCCAGATCGTCAAAGTTCGTTTTGGCTCGCCTCTCAATGGTTTGCTCGGGCATTATCCGAGCGAGACGCTCACCATCGGTTTTCATCGCTGGCGCATGCTTTGAAATCGCATCCTCGTTTGGCGGTGCTGTGCTCGGAACTGGAAGGCGCAGCTGCTGATGAAAAACGGCATATCGGATTGTGTATGAAGCAAGTGCAGCGATTTGGCGGACCGGCTTTGCGCGACTATAAAGGCTTCACGCCGTATTTTCATTCGGTTTTGTGTGAGTTGGTTACTCTCTTTTGTGTCATGGAGACCATTAATGCGGCGCTCTTGCTCTCCCTCAAGGAGTGTTTGTCCGACAATTCACTGCGAGAGACCTGCCATGAAATTTTGCGCGATGAGGTTCAGCACGCGCGTATCGGCTGGGCTGCACTGTCTCTATCGACATCGGAAGAGCGAGACGTCGTTTGGAATCATTTGCCCCAAATTTTTCAGGCAGCCGGTGTGGATAAAGTAGACAAGGATGATGCGAATTTCGATCATACCGCGGCTGAGTGGGGGCTCTTCGATCGGGCACAGAGAGTCGCGATTTTGACGCAGACGATGAACGAAGTCATTTTCCCAGGGTTTTGGCAAATGGGCTTGGGAAAAGAGATCGATTGGAAACAGATTCAAGTACAATTGTCAAACCATTGAGAAACGGGAGAGGGGTGATGTCAAAGGCAAAACCAGAAGCGATCGTAGAAACCCGCTGGGTAGACGATGAAGAATACAAGCAGTGTACTTTTCCACAAAAAGAAGGGTATCGATTAACCGAAATTCGGACGCATGCGGATACGAGTCAAAGTGGAGTATACGTGGTTGCGATTTACCGGCGCGAATGATGCATGCCTAGTACGGAAACAAAAAAGCGGGTTTACCGGTAAAATCCAAGCCAATCGAAATTTCGCTGCACGTTCCGGAATCCGTCGGAAAGAGATCGGCAGCCGTTTCTACCATGTCGGGAACCACCTCGCTTAGGTCGCCAATGTCGCCAATTTCAGAAAGGCGGTCTTTGAGTGCAGACACCGGTAGTCCTCCTGCGAAATAACCGGTAAATGTGCCATCGGAATGAGATTGAAGATGAAGAGAGGTTTGATTTAAAATCAGAGTCACATGCTCGTCGAGCAGTTGCACCGGAAGTGTCATATCGATGCCGCTTGCTGTCATTTCACCGTTTGAGAATTGAACCGTGACAGTGTTTGTCGCGGGCTCTTCCGCATTGAGTTCAAAGGTTTGGTTGCTCAGTATTGTGCCGTCGGTGCCTAGGTAGGGCGTTCCCTTTGCGCGTTTAATCGTCAGGCTCGCGCACTCATCGTTGAGATCGGGATTCAAAGGACTGTCTAAGCCAGACAATTCCAAAACAACGAGAAGATCACCCGTCTCAATTGCGGCGCGGATGTAGTCTTGTACTTGGCTGGCACCAATCATATCCAGTACGGGAGCGAGTTTGCTGAAGGCGCTATCAATCCCTTCTTCGCCGCTCGGGCTGGTCATGTCTTCGTGTCCACAGCCTTCATCGTCACCGCTTTCCGTGATGTACTGATCGAGGTTGAATCCTTTGATGTGTCCCTCTTCGTCGGGAAGTGTGTACACGAGTTCGGTGATCAAAACAACCGCGGTTTCACCTTCGGTACAAGAGTTCGCCTCCGCCGTGTCGTTTTGTTTTGAACACCCGAAAATAAATGCTGTGAGCCAAGGTAGCATCTGACCTCCCATTTTTCATTATAAAGGAGGACTTTCGGCTTGGCAATGCGAGAAGTGATCCCGTCTCTTGGGATTCCAATAAATCACATGTCTATTCTTTGTGTGGACTCCGTTGTGAAGATCCAATTCTTTGTTGAGGGTATGAAACAGATGGCCTGTTGAAATGGTTATGCGAGGCAGCATTTGAGATTGTATACCGCGTTGGATTTCTTTCCGGCTCTCGGATGCCAAATAATACGATGCCCATAGATCTTTCAACGATATATCCCTCATCAAAGAGGGTTATATAATCAAGCGGATATCGAACATCACATTCGACGTGGGTTCGATCCGGTTTAAAAAGGAGTGGTATGTGAAAAAAAGAGGTGAGAGCTCGAATCGACTCGGCACCCCACGGAAGGGAGACCCCGAAGTCAAAAGGTGTGACGATCGACTTCTTTTTACATCTTCGGATGCGCCAACCCATCGAATTATCGAAGGTGAAAATCTCTACTTTTTAGATTGGATGCTCCAAGAGGAATCGGGAACCATCGATTGTATTTACATAGATCCACCGTACAACACGGGAGGACGGGATTTTAAGTACCGCGATTCCTTTGGTGGCTCCCATCAAGATTGGACGATTTTCATGCGAGAGCGCTTGGAAAGAGCCAAAGGATTGCTGCGCTCGACGGGGGTTATTATATGCCATATCGATGAAAAAGAGTATGATCGCCTTCGCATCCTCTTTAAGGAAATTTGGGGAGAGAACAACGATTTGGGAACCATCGTGTGGAACAAACGCAATCCCAAAGGAGATGCGAGGGGCGTAGCCCAGCAGCATGAATATATTGTGTGTTACGCACAAGACAAAGAGGCCTTTTTAAATCTCAACGGTGCGCTCAAACGCAAAAAGAAGAATGCCGTAAGGATGATGCGAAAAGCGAGATCCCTCTACCAAAACATCGGTAAACAGAAAGTACCAAACGCAGTTGCAGAATGGTGTAAGAAATACGGATACACCAAAAAACAACTGCAGCCGTTTCGGGTGAGATACGATTTGGCCATGGTGAACCAAGAGTACCGCACCTGGTTAAAAGCACAGTCCTTTTCGGGTGGAGAACGTGCCTATGACTGGATCGATGAGCAAGGACGTCCATTCCAAACCGTCTCGATGTCTTGGCCGAATAAGAAGCGGCCCAGTAAAGACTACTTTGTGCCGCTTTACCATCCGATCAACGGAAAACCGTGTCCGGTGCCGGTGCGCGGTTGGCGGAATACCTCCGCGACGATGAAGCAATTGTTGGGAACGCAAGAACCGGTTTTTTTATCCAATGGTATGGTTTTGAAAGGGGAGATTGTTTTTAGCACCAATCGCAGGGGAGAGAACAATCAGCCGCGCCGGAAGTATCTCTTGTCGGATAATCTTTTGGAAAACACACCGTCTATCCTCGACTATGCCGGCAGCGATGACGCTCTCTTTCGCGATTTGGGAATCGATTTTCCGTACGCAAAGCCTGTTGGTGTCGCGATGTACTTATTGCAGGCAATTCACCCGTGCCCTCGCAAGGTTCTCGATTTTTTCGCTGGAAGCGGAACTACCCTACACGCCGTTATGAAACTCAACGCACAGCGGGAAGAGAAGATCTCTTGCATTTTGGCGACGAACAATGAGAACGGGATTGCAGATACTTGCTATCACCGGATTCAAATGGTCCATAGCGGCTACAATAACCAAAAAGGAGAACGCGTCGACGGCTTATCGAAGAGTAACATATGCTATGAACGTTGCGCTCTGAATCCAGGAGATGGACGCTGACGAGGTTACTCGCCGATACGCGTAGCGGCAAAGCTGAGATCTACGGTGGGAGACATTCCGCCCGGTAAACCCCTAAGACTACCCGTATATCCATCAGCACTCTCGATTGCATAGACTTCCGTAGCATCTTCGGTGTACCGAAGGAGCGTCGGACCCGCGATGACGACATCCATGCTGGTGTCGAAGATACCAAGAGGCCTTTCGGATAGCGAAGCGGAGAGATTGCTGCATCCGTTGGTGATGACATTGGTATCAAAGGTGTAGGTTTGACCCGCAACGGTTACTTCTGGCGTGCCGATATCTCCGAGAAAGCTATCGACGAGACTGCCGCAGTCTACGGCATTGCTCACGTCTTGGTTGAGGTCATCGTTGTCGAGTCCCAAGCTTTCTTCAACGGTATACTGCACGAGTTTCCCATAGTTGAGCTTATGAACTTGCTCTGAAATGACCATTTCATCGTTGGAGACGGAAGTGCTGAAAGAGGAAGCCTCCATGCTGTTGCTATCTGCAACGGAGTCGAGTGGGACAGCAAGGTTTCCGACCGCGGATTCGATGGAAAGGGTTTGGATTTGTTCGGTTCCGACGATACGATTCAAACCGACGACTTCCTCGACTTCGTTACTCTCGTGTTGAAGATCGAGTTGGGAGGTGAGTTGAATCGTTGCAAGGTCTTGGGAGAGCGCTTGGTTGATCAACCCGCTGGATGCAAACTCTTCGGGTGCATTGACGTCGATGAGCGTGCTGAGAGGCTCGTGGACGAGATCCGCGACAGCGGATTCAATCTCCAAATTGACGGAGGCTGGTGCACCGAGTTGACCAACCATGTAGGAAATAAAGAGATCGGCCGTGTTTTCCCCAAAGCTTCGATTTTGAGCAAAGGGACCGCTGAGATCCCACGTTGCGGCGGTTTCATAGGTTCCGGGTAATGCGGTAACAGAGGCTTGATCGGCGAAGTTACATCCGGCGGTAAAAACCAACAAAAGACCCAGGTTTACATGTTTATATTGAGGCATATGATGCTCCTGTAAGAGTTTATTCCTGTACATATCGGATCCAATAACCGAAGTTGATATTAATTTGTATTTTCCTCCATCAAATTGGCATTGTTTTGAACAT
>JAYYRF010000247.1:0-5336 GCA_036127535.1 Myxococcota bacterium
ATCCTCTGACGAATTAACCAACATGCCTGCGGCACCATCCGCCGTGTCACAGGCGCTACAACTGGAGTAAAAAATGCCAACAGAAGAACTTTTTGGCGCATATCACTTCCTCTTGGAAATCCAAGGGGTCATTAATGACAATAAAATCATCGTGGGTGGTTTCAAGTCCGTAACCGGTATGGATTCAGAAACAGAAATCGTTGAGTTCAAGCAAGGTAATGACATGGTCGTTCGTAAGAAGCCTGGTCGTACTACCTACGCGAACATCGTATTGGAGCGTGGTTACACCGCAACAGACGATCTTTGGCAGTGGAGAAAGAACATCGAAGACGGAAAGATTGACCGTCGTGCGGGTTCGGTTATTATCCTCGACCAAGACGGAACCAGCGAAGTCGCTCGATATAACTTCTACGAAGCGTGGCCATGCAAATGGAATGTACCAGAGCTCGACTCTGACTCTTCCGCAATGGCTCTCGAGAAGATTGAACTTGCTGTTGAGAAGGTTGAACGCGCATAGTATGTAGACGCTCCATTTTGGTGCTTTTATCTACATTGTGTTCGAGTTCTCAAGACTCACAAAACAAGTATCAAAATTTATCCCGCACATTGCTGCGGGATATTTTTTTTACGATCGCTTTGTCGTTTTGAAGAGGTTTGTATAGGCTATAATGGTAATCATTCGCTGAACAGATGAGGGTGCTTGTGTTTTTGTGGTGGCTATCATGGTCTTGGGCTGAGGATAACTGTGGTGGTCCGATGGTGATTCGGAAAATCCTTCCGTTGCACGAGGCCAGTGACGTACCGATTAACAGCCAAATTTTTGTGGCGTTGGCCGGGAACGGAAATGCAGATCATATGCGGATTTTGGTGAGAGAAAATATTGGAGGACTCCCCGTTGAGTTCGATCTGCAAACGGCCTGCTATGCACACGAGTCGGATACGGAATATCATTGCAATTACGAATTGAAGCCGTATCAAGATCTCAAAGAGCACAAGGAATACCAAATCTCACTCAGCGGAACGGAATTGCATGCGGAAGGATGCTTTGGCTACAGTACAACGTTCACTACAGGACATTCTCGTATCGAACTGGATACTGCGCCACCGACGCTTGAGATCGTAGGATACATGCCGCGTCCAGAAGATGCGGTCGGTGATTGCGATTGGCAGGACGCAATGAAATACGAGTTATCCGTTCAAGTACAAGATCCAGATATGGAACGCATCAGTATTATTCACGCTTATGAAGTTGATCCGGAGAGTTGTCAAGAGGAGTTGGTGCACAGCGTCTTCCCAATCGCAGGGATCGACTTTTTTGATTTTCACCAGGTTCTAAAGCCATCGACGGAAGGGGAGCGGTGTTATCGTGCGGAGCACATGGATTGGGCTGGAAACAGAACGGAGTCTTCTCCTACGATATGTTGGGATATGGACAACAATGTGGGAGTACCCTTTTATGGATGTTCTGAGGACGGAGAGCCCGTTGTGCCCGATGAAAACGATACGGAAGATAATGTCGTTGAAAACGATACGGGAATCGATTCAGAGGAAGCGCCCAGCGGCGGTTTTAGTTCGGAAGTCGTTGTGCAAACGGATGGTGGATGTGCAGGGGGATTGATTTTTATTCCGTTCCTTTTCCATAGACGTAGACGGCGCTGAGTATTAGAGATCGAAATAGATTCAAACCATATTCACAGAGATGCAATGAGTTTTCCCAAACCTTTCTATAAATGGCGTCCGCACCCATGGCATGGTCTACGTGCTGGATCGGATGCGCCCAATGTTCTGAATGCTTATATTGAGATCACCCCGTTTGATTACGTCAAGTATGAAGTGGATAAGGAAACCGGCTACCTTCGTGTCGACAGACCACAGCAGACCTCTTCCCAACCACCGACTTTGTATGGCTTTATACCGAGAACTTTCTGTGGTGCTCGGGTACAGTCTTTGTCTCCCAATTCGCGTGTGGGCGATCGAGATCCGTTGGATATTTGCGTTTTGAGCGAGAGACCGATTACCAAGTCTGACATAATCTTGCGTTGTCGTCCGGTCGGTGGATTGCAGATGGTTGATGGTGGCGAGGCAGATGATAAGATCATCGCTGTTTTGGCCGATGATCCGATTTGGGGACAAGCGAGAGTATTGGACGATATTCCAAAATCATTGGTTGAGAGACTTCGGCACTACTTTTTGACGTATAAGTTCAGTCCCGATGTGCCGACGAAAGTCGAAATTGCGGCCGTATACGATTCCGAGCACGCGCACAAAGTGATTTTGGCATCGATAGATGATTATAGGGACGAGTATGGAACATAGATGCATTTCTATGTTTCGACGGGTCGCCGATAATTTCAATTTTGGATACTGGTGATCGTCTCGGGTGAGGAGATGCGTTGTGGCGGTCAAAAAGAACGCCGTGATTTTGCGATGAATGAAATGTTCGTTAACCCTAATTTAGTTCTGTAAATACCAATTTCTTGGGTGATCAATGTTTTCCTTTTTCAGTTTTATTTCGTGTTCTCCCACCAATGTGGTCATCACCCATGAAATTCAAAAAACAACAGAATCGGGGAGCACGACAGCCGCATCAGCCCCGTGTACCATTGAACTTACACCGCAATTGGATGATGCATCTTCTTACATCGATGTTTTTGTCAGTGGTGCGGATGATCTCATCATGCAACTCGAAATGTATGATGGGTTGGAAATCCTCACGCGTGAGGTAAAGCTCTCATCGACAGAAGCGCATTCCTTGGAGATGTTTTGGCCCATGGAAACACCGAATCATTCGTGGCAACAAGTGTACGGAACGGAGGCAACTTTGATGGTGACGGCAACGTCCCTCGACGGGGCATCGTGTCAGGCACAATTCTCCGATGCCTTTGTCCCCTTTGATGATCGCTTGCACATGTATGACTTAATTTCCAATATCGATTGGAATACACAACAAAGTCATATTCGCGGGCTGCACGTCTCGGTTCCACCGCTGCACGAACCGGATAAGTTCGCTTTGCTCTCTACTCCGATTTCCTATACGATGCTCCGCATATTGGGGCCCTTTGAGCGAGATGATGGCTTTGTAGATGTTACCAATTTGGCTTTATATGAGACGCAAGAGGGGCGATTGTTATCTTTGGTCACCCAAGAAGGATGGCCGGGATTCGAAGAGCAATTGTATCTTCGTCACAACGCCATTACCGGTGAGGAGTTGGATCTTTTGACCATAGAGAGCGCCATTCACCACACGATGTCTGTCCAAGAAGGCGACGATGGCGATCTTGAAATATTAACAAGTGTATGGGATGAGCGAGGAGAGCAGAGCGGAAGTCGAAGTGGCTACATCAGTTTTCCGATTCATCTTGTGATTGACGATCAACAAGAGGCAAGTATCTCTCCGCTGGTTGATATGGCAGAGATATACCCGAACAGTCAGAATAGTCCTCTCAGTTACAACAACTTCGTTTGGCCAGCGGCTCCCTTTGGAGAAATGGTAGGCGCCGTCATCTTTGCGAACAATGCAACCAGTCTCCCTCCACCGGAAGAGAACAATTCCTCGATCTTTTTATATGATGCGACGACCCAAGATTCATGGTGGTTCGCAAACGCCAACAACCTCGCACAAATTCATGAGGATCCAGAGCGCGTTGTTGCTTTGGAAGCGATGCCTGATGTGGGATTGGGATTGGTCTTTCCCCATGGGGTTCAATTTGATGGCACTCGTATGTATGTTCAGGATCATATGGATGTGGATGCCGGAAACCGAGCGTCTCGGATTAATGCCTTTGATCTCAACGGTACACTGCTTTGGAGTTACGAGGTTCCCAACCCCTCAGAAGTAACACCCAATGCCCGGCGTAGACATGGTGGTATTTGGCTCATGGGCATGGGGGATACCTTTGGCGTTTGTGCTTTTTTCGTCGATACGCAGGCGACGTACTGTGTAGATCAAGAAGGTCGCGAAGTTGCTTTGTTACAAAAACAGCGGTTGTCAGAACACCAAGGAGACAAATGGCATACGGTTACGTATTTGCAGAATTGGCAAAATGCTTTGTCTTCGGCGCAGTAAGACCCATTTGCACGGGGATTAGCCAATCGGTAGGCGACGTTCCATTCTGCTTGGTGGTTTGTCGAGAGTATGTATAAAAGTTGTTGTCTAAATAGAGAGGATCCTTGGTATTTTTACGAGACGGTATTGCGTTAAAAACCCGTTTGAAGACCCTCGAGTGGTAAAAGGAAGGGCGTTCTAGTCTTGTATATTCGAATTTTTTCGATTAATTTTGATTTTCCATACAGACTCTGTTAGGGTATTACCCGATGTGGAAAGTTTCCATATTGGTCATATGTGACCTAAGAACATCCATATCGAAAACGAAACACATTATTACAACAATCCAAGTAGGAGACAATAAAATGTCTGACTCATTTTACAAGCAAATTGACGGAAACAAATACTCACGACGACTTCTTGACAAAGCTGACGAACTCGTAGCTGGAAAAGGCGACGGCCGTATCTCTGAAGACGATGCTGCTGCACTGTACGACACTCTTGAGAACGACGGAAAGTACACTGATCTTGAAAAAGACACCATCGCTTACATCCGTAGAAACTATCGTTGGACCGACGCTGGAGATGCTTATCTTCGCGGTGCAATCCGTAGCTGGGCTGGAAAGCGCGGTGCAGACAAGTAAGAATCAGATGATTTTGGTTTGATGCACACAAGATATCCATCTTCGTAAGCAGTCCTTAAACCACATCATCTTGTCTTACAAGAATCAAGTGGCTCCCTCGTGGAGCCACTTGTTTTTTTTATTGCTGCGTTTCGATGTGATTAATCCGTTTCCGAATAAAGATTCAACCGTGCAAAAAGACTTTTATTGAAGCCGTTGATCATCGGAAATTTCCAATACCAATGTCCAAGGAGCAAATTGGAGCTTGGCATAAGCGTAGGAAATGCGTTTGCTGCGATTGAACACGACACCGCTGCTTTTTTCTCTTTTTAATTCGTTGAGCAATAGCTCATCTTGAAAGAGGATCCTCGTTTTCTCTTGGTTATCCTTTAACGCCTCATCGGATGATAATTTTTGACCCTCGTCGGCTGATTGAAGCATAATTTCAAGTTGGGCATTGAGCATATATCCTTTTTGATCTTGCATGATATTGATGACCTCGTCCAGGGCCATATCGATGCCTGCCACTCCAATCAGTTGTCCCGTTGCGTTTCGAATCGCTTGGTTGCATGGTAGGAGATATACGGTGCCAGAGGCATCTGGGTAAGGGTTCCCACAAGTCGGCTCGTCGTAATTTTTTCCCGAGACATACCAAGGACGTTTTCGTG
>JAYYRF010000248.1:0-12332 GCA_036127535.1 Myxococcota bacterium
CCGCGACATGGCGCCCAAACTTTGACGCCATTCTTCGAGCGCCACTTTGCGTTCTCGCTCTATTTCTTCTGGTAAAAATATCAAGTTGGATGCCCAATCCCGAAGAATGAGAAATGACTTTTGGACGATCTCTTCGTCATCTGTAGGAATTTGGAGTTTATAAATCGTTTCGTCCGGACTCGTGTGCGCATTGAGATGAGCCCCAAAACGCATACCGATCGATTCAAAATATTCGACCAATTCTCTGGCTTTAAAATTATCACTTCCATTGAACGCCATGTGCTCCACAAGATGAGCGAGACCGAGCTGATCCTCATCCTCTACAATGGAGCCAACTTTTATCACCAAGCGCAATTCCGCTCGATTCTTGGGGCGTTGGTTATGACGAATGTAGTACTCCAAACCATTGGATAATCTGCCGTGTGATACACTCTTGTCCATCGGTAGTGGCCGATCCGCCAGTTGAAATGTCATTCGTACTCCCTTTGCCCATCCATAGAGGAAATCACCGCAATGATGGGTTTTATCCGTTCCCATAAAAACGGTCAATATGAAATTTGTATTGGAATGGACGTTGGACGTTCCGATTGCACACAATACATCGATTTGTTTTCCGTTCAATAGGAATAACCGATTGACAAGCATTATAAGGACATATTAAAGCGATTTTGCAGGTAAATCAGTCCAAATGGATTCGCATGCTTCCTCTTCTTTCCTCTATCCTTTTTGCAAGACCTTGTCCGAGCCTGGATTCTATGGAATCTATACCATTTGAGTCGACCTCGAGTACACAATGGGGAAGCTGGAAAACCGATCCCAATCAACTCGCCCTACAGCAACCGCTGTATCAAGGGAAATGGAATCTCTGGTCTCCCAGTGATATACAAATTCAAGATGGCGCTGTACGCGTTCGGGTAGATGTGGGTAAAAGACCGGATTTGACGCTGATCGGGAGAACCTCCATCCCCGAGAGTGGAAAAGATGAGCTCTCCGGCTACGGTCTGAGTGTAGAACGCAATGAGGTGGTGCTATACAAATGGCAATCGGGTATGGTGGAAGCGATCAGTCCCGCTATACAAAGAGGCAAACCGTCCACCATCGACATACACCTAGAATATCATCGGTCTGCGATTGAAGGCTTTGTGTGTAGAAGCAATGACAACGAACAAATCGGACACGTTCGGATCGAAGATGCTGGATTGCGCGGAAACGGAATTGCGATACGCGTCTCCAAAAAGCAGGGTACGGATACCGCGATAACCAATCTTTGGTATCGAAATCAACCGGAGATCCTCCCATCCGACAGCACGATAGATCTACCCGGGAAACGGGTACTGGTTCACTTGCCCTCCGGCACTTCAATTCCTCGTCCTCTCCGTACATTCATTCTCGAAGATCCTCCGCAAGAAGGTATATGGTTACTTCTGCCCGAGAGAAAGCACCTCCAGTCCCTGGGTTCTGCATTACAGGATGCGGGTGTGCTATACGGCAGAATCCCATACTGGGCGAGAAATAAAGAGTACCGAGAGTGGAGAGAGTCCTCTCCGATACCCTCCCAAGATGGTTTTCGTCTCAATCTTTCCTATAAAGACCCTGACATGGTAGAGGAACTTCTCAAAGCCTATCACAAACGCTATCCGGACATCACACGTCTCTATCTCTTGGGTGAAAGCAGACAAAGACGCCCCATTTGGGGTCTTCGCATCACCGACAACCCCCAGGTAGAAGAAAAAGAACCAACGGTTCTGCTTGTGGCCGCCCATCACGGAAGCGAATTGCTGGCGATCGAATATGTATTGGACAGCATTGACCAACTCTTAAGAGGCTATCAAACCCAAACGAAGGAATGGATTGACAATATCGATATCTGGGCGGTTCCCATGGTCAACGTCGATGGAAATTACAACTACTGGCACCAAGACGATGAAAGCGGACGGAAAAACAGTTGGGACATTAACGATGATGGAATCATCTCTCACCGAGAGGGTGTGGATCTCAATCGAAATTACCCTTTTCAATGGGGTTCTTTGGGTGAAATCGGATCTCGTTCATGGATTCCATCCTATTCTTATCGCGGGGAATCGGCTGCTTCCGAACCCGAAGTTCAAGCAATTCTTCGATGGGCGAAGCGATATCAGCCAACGGCAGTACTCTCTTGGCATACTTCTGGAAATATGATTTTATCTCCGTATACGATAGATAATATCGCTACACTCAAACCGGACATTCCGTGGAAAATCGCTGAACATCTCATCAAAGATATTCCACCCTTCTCTGCGGGTCGCCGCTCTACGGTCGTGATGCGTAAAATTTATTCCGTCGACGGTGTCGATCAGGATTGGCACTTTCACCATCACGGTGCCATGGCGTATATTATTGAAGGTACACATTACAATCCTACCGATCTGCGCATACGAGATCGTTCTGTACGCCTGTACCGTCCCATTACCGACCGTTTGCTCCACCGCGTCGCCAAGGGACCTGCGATTCGCGTTATCGTTGAGGATGAGTATGGTTTCCCCTTGCGCGCACAAATCACCTTGAAAAGCATTCAGCAAAATGCCAATGAAGACTGGCACACGCGCACATTAGATGGTCGATGGGACTTCTTGCTGGACAAGCCCGCAAAGCATCGCATACAGATTCAAGCGGATGGCTACAGACCGGTTAATGTAACGGTAAAAAGCGATAGACTATACAGGATTCGACTCAAAAAGCCGTAATCTAGTTCGCGGTGGCCTGTAGCGGAAGCAGAATCCCATAGACAGGCATATCGACCATCCAATCCAAAGAAAGGGTACTCACACCCGTCGAACCATCATAGCTGAGAGAACTTCCGTTAAGAGCCGCATAGGCTACATCGCCATTACCATTGAGGTGTACGACACGACCATATAAGTCCGCGGTATTGGGATTGACTTCAAAGGCCTCGCCGTCGATGCTGAGGGTGATTACGGCGTTGTTACTTGTCGTACAAGAGCCACTCGCAATCAATTTCGCATGTTCATAGCCGTCGGTGGTCAAAGAAAGAGAAAGACTTCCCGTACACCAAGTCACACCGTTGTCGATCATCGACACTTGTAGACTGTGGGTCCCTTCGAAAGAGAATAGCTGGCACGTACTTTCGACAAAACACTCCGAATCTTGACAATCCGTATACAGGTCGCCGTCATTATCCGTGCTATCTGCACAGTCGCTCTCCGCACACTCTGTGGAGGTCGAGCAGTCCGGGTCATCGCAATCCATCAACCCGTCGTGATCGTTGTCCATCGCATCAGAGCAACTTTGTTCCTCACAATAGGCCAGACAGTCTGCGTCGTCACAATCCACGAGCAAGTCTCCGTCTTCATCATCGCCGTCTTGGCAATTGGATTCGTAGCAGTGCGGATAGTTCGCACAACCTGGATCATCGCAATCGCTCAGGCCGTCACCGTTGTTGTCGATGGTATCGATACAGTTTTCCACACCCACAACGGTTTGACCATTGCCACCTGAGCCGGTGCAAGCAGGATCCAAAGCACAAGTCCAGTCAGCACAATCGGTTTGACCGTTGCCATCGTCGTCGATGCCATTGCTGCAATCGGTTTCGCCGCCGCTCCCCAAACTGAAGCAACTCGGATCAAAAATGCAATCGTTGTCGTCACAATCGATCAGAGTGTCCGCATCGTCATCGATTCCGTTCGTGCAATCTTCCGAGCCCGATAAAGAGCAACTTGCATCGAGTAGACACACAAAGTCATCACAATCGACCAAACCGTTCCCGTCATCGTCGATACCGTTCGAACAATCTTCGGAGAACCCCAAACAGGAAAAATCAAAGATGCAATCTGAATCGTCGCAGTCGATATCACCGTCTGCGTCATCGTCCGTTCCGTTTGTGCAGTCCTCAGAGCCGGAGGAATTGAGACAGGCGCTATCAAACAGACAGGAGGTATCATCGCAATCGACCAAACCGTTCCCGTTGTCGTCGACTCCGTTCGAACAGTCCTCCGTACAGGCTGAGTCAAAGGTACACAGCGCATCCTCGCAATCGATCAGACCGTTGCCGCCATCATCGATTCCATTCGTACAGTCTTCTTGGCAAACCGCATCGAACCAGCAAGAAAAATCAGAACAGTCCACGAAACCGTTTCCATCATCATCTACACCGTTGAGGCAATCTTCGGTGCCACCACCGCCGCCGCCGCTGCAAGCCGCATCAAACCAGCATGCGAAATCATCGCAGTCTACTTGACCGTTGCCGTCGTCATCTACGCCGTTGGTACAATCTTCCGTCGCACCGTTACCACTGCAAACTGGATCAAACCAGCATGCGAAATCATCGCAGTCTACTTGACCGTTGCCGTCGTTGTCCACGCCATCTTCACAGTCGGTTTCGCCACCGCCGCCACCGCCGTTACCGCCACCACAAGCGGGATCCAATAGACAAGCGAAATCGTCGCAATCGACCGCACCGTCTCCGTTGTTGTCAATTCCATCTTGGCAATTCTCACCAAAGCCACCGCAGTTTTGGGACCAGCTGCAGTCGGGATCGTCACAATCGATCAGATTGTCTCCGTCATCGTCCAGTTCGTCTTCACAATCGATTTCGACATATCCACAGTCATAGCTACAACTCGGATCATCGCAATCCGTTAGACCGTTGCCGTCATCATCCAGCCCATTGGAGCAGTCTTCGGGAATCACGCATGCTGGATGCCCCAGACATTCCGGATCGTCGCAGTCTACGTCGCCATCGAAGTCATTATCGATACCGTCACTGCAATCCTCCGCGCTCGGTTCGCAGACTTCGGCATCGGCGCAATCGGTATCATCGCAGTCGATATCACCATCACCATCATTGTCCTCACCATCAGCGCAGTCTTCAACGGCAATGCAGTCCTCTACTTCTAAGCAATCTTCATCGGCACAATCGATATCACCATCACCATCGTTATCTTCCCCGTCCGTACAATCCTCCTCCAATGAAACGCTTTCACAAATTGCATCAGAAAAGCAGTCTTGGTCTTCACAGTCCGTATACCCATCTTCATCGTTGTCGACGCCATCGTCGCAGATCTCTTTTAAAATCGTTGCGCTGTCTGTGGTCTTGTCACCAATCGTGCATCCGTAAAGCAGAAAAAGGGCCGGTAATATTCGATTCAGCATTATAACTCCATTGTGATGGTCATCGGAGGATTACCGTACAGCAGAACAGCGTACGATGTGGATCCATTGTATCTCTTCTATCATACGCCGCGATACCGGTAAGAATCAATCGGTAAAATTCACCCTATCGTGACAAGAAGAAAAAAAATGGGCTCGATGAACCCATTTTATATTGATACGCCTCAGACGCTCAGAGCATGCAGCACCAGACTATGGGCAACTCACATTCTCTTCTACATTTACATCGAGAATATAGGTTTGACTCGTTGCATACGACCACGCATCGACGCCGATCACATAGGTATCTCCCGCGGTAACATCGAAAGAGATCTCCGATTCGTATACGCCAAAACCAGCATCTGCATCATCATTACAAGCGATTTCGGTTCCACCTGCGGATGGACAACCATCGTAGACCATCAAAATGGAGTCCATGTTGCCCGATAGGGTATCTACCGTCGCACAACCGCTTATCGGTGCTTCCCATGCAAAGCTCAAGTCATTGCTGTCTTGGCTGCTGCAACTGGGGACAAACTGATTTTGTGTAGAAGAAGCCAAGCTTCCCATCACCAATCCGTCTCCGGTCACATCACCGAGATCGAAGTTGGGACACGTCGCGGCGGCACAGGCGGCATCAAACGCGCAGTCATCGGTATCATCACAATCGACAAGACCATCGTTGTCATTATCGGCGCTGTCTCCACAATCCGTCTCAAACTCTGGATATATATCCAAAGAATAGTTACCAAACGCAGAGGAATCATAGGCATCTATGACAATCGTGACCTCATCTCCTTCCAAGAGTTCGACTTCGAATGCAGATGTATATATCGCACTGGAGAAGTCTTCATCATCGTTACAGACAAGTTCCGAACCGATGCAGTCTTCGAGAAGATAGAGAACCGTATCGTAGTCAGAATCGACCGCACTGAAGGAATAGGTACCGCTAGCAGGTGCTTCCCATGCAAAGATGGCTTCTTCACCACCGCCATTCGCAGACGCGCTGCAGGTGGGCTGATAATAATCGCCGAGTCCAGCATTTTGACCACTCGCGACCCCTGCCCCGGTGGAGGTACCGAGATCGGTGGTCTCACAGAAGGATTCACAGATGAAATCGCCGTGACAGTCGGTATCATAGCAATCCGCTAATCCATCATTGTCATCATCGATACCATCGTTGCAGTTGGTTTCCTGACAGGAAAGATCACCGTCGCAATCGGGGTCGTCACAATCGATCAGACCATCACCGTCATCATCTGCACTGTCGTCGCACGTGTACTCAAAACAAGCCGCATCAAACTCACAATCGGGGTCATCACAGTCTACGAGACCATCGCCGTCGCTGTCCGTTCCGTCGCACTGATCGAAACACGCACCGTCTGTTGAACAATCGGAATCATCACAATCGGTAACACCGTCACCATCGTTGTCTGCGCCGTCAGAACAGTCGAGTTCTTGACACGCGACCTGCGAACCACAATCGGTATCCGCACAGTCGATAAAGCCGTCACCGTCGTTGTCGTCACCGTCGGAACAGTCTTGTTCTTCACCATTACAGCCCACACCTTCGCTGAGAGCTATATCGAGCTGGTAATCACCCGAGGAGAATGAACTGTACGCATCGACCACGATGAGATACTCCATACCCGCCTCAACGGAGTAGGAGATTTCAGAACGCGTTCCCACCGAACCGTCGTCGTTACAAGCCAACTCGCTTCCGTTACAGCTTTCATACAACATCAACGTCGTATCATAAGAAGAGTCGGAGGTGTCGATGACCGCGCAACCCGAAGCGGAGGCCGTCCAAGAATAGGTTACATCCTTGCCGCCGGAACTCGCACAGCTCGGATTGAAATCGTCGGTGACCGCAGAATTGTTACCAATAGCAACCGCATCACCAGAAGCTTCCCCCAAATCTCCGTTTGGACAAGAAGTTAGATCCAAGCAGCTGAAATCAACGCTACAATCCGAATCGTCGCAGTCGAGATCACCATCTCCGTCGTTATCTATGCTATCGCTGCAGTTTTCGAGGCAGAGAATGTTATCGACACAATCGGGGTCATCGCAGTCTACCAAACCGTCGCCATCGCTATCCGTTCCGTCGCATTGGTCGACACAGGTGGACTCTGAAGAGCAATCGGGATCGTCACAGTCTACGAGACCATCGCCGTCGCTGTCCGTTCCGTCACACTGATCGAAACACGCCGCATCAAATTCACAGTCGGAATCGTCACAATCGGTAGCACCGTCACCATCGTCATCCGTACCATCGGAACAGTCGCTTTCCTGGCACGCAACCTGCGAACCACAATCGGAATCCGCGCAGTCTACAAAGCCGTCACCATCGTTGTCGTCACCATCGGAGCAGTCTTGTTCTTCGCCACTGCAACCCACACCTTCACTCAGGGCGATGTCGAGTTGATAAGTACCCGTCGAAGAGCTGCTGTATCCATCGACAACGACGATGTAATCCACACCTTCTTCAACGGAATAGGAGATCTCAGAGCGCGTTCCCACCGAACCATCATCGTTACAGGCCAGTTCGCTTCCGGAACAATCATCGTACAGCATCAATGTTGTATCGTAGGTAGAATCCGAGGTATCGAATACCGCACAACCAGATCCCGGAGCCGTCCAGGTGTATGTGTATTCCTTACCACCGCTTCCGCCGTGACAGCCGGGATCAAAGAGATCGCTCGCTGTGCTGTTGTCGCCGGTCGCCACGCCATCGCCGAGCATTCCGCCGATATCGCCATGTGGACAAGAGGCTTCTAAACAGGCGAAGTCAGCGGAGCAGTCGTCATCGTCACAGTCTACGAGACCGTCTCCGTCGCTGTCCGTTCCATCGCACGAATCGTAGCAAGCGGACTCAAATTCACAATCCGGGTCGTCACAGTCGACGAGGCCATCACCGTCGCTGTCCGTTCCGTCGCACAAATCGTAGCAGGCTGCATCCAAGGCGCAATCGGAATCCGCACAATCCGCATCGCCATCTCCGTCGTTGTCGAGACTGTCGGCGCAATCCGATTCGTAACAAGCCGAATCGTAGGTACATTCAGAATCTGCGCAGTCCAAATCGCCATCTCCATCGTTGTCGATGCCGTCGCTACAAGAGACTTCTCCGCAATCTGCACTGGAGGCACAGTCGGAGTCATCGCAGTCGATTGCGCCGTCGTTTTCATCGTCCAAACCATCGGTACAATCCGATTCTATGCAGAGGAAGCTGTCTTCGCAGTCGGAGTCTAAACAATCGACGAATCCGTCGGAGTCATCGTCTGAACCATTGCTACAAGACCATTCGTAGCATCCAAATGTATCTGCGCATTCGGAATCGTCACAATCTAAGAATCCGTCGGCGTCGTCATCGATCCCGTTACTACAGTTTCCGGTTTCACCACACTCCGATGTTGTAGAGCAGTCGGAGTCATCGCAGTCTACCGAACCGTCGCAATCGTTGTCGGCACCATCTGTACAGCTCTCGATTCCATCCGTATTAATATTCCCATCGGAGTCATCACAGTCTGTTGCATCGCTTACACCGTTGGTCGGAACGGAGCAGTAGTTTGCTACAGAATCCGGATCGCCATACCCATCACCATCGAGATCGAGATAGTACGCAACGCCATCTGTCGCATCGTTGTCAACGCCGCCGTCACAGTCGTTATCAACCGAGTCGCAGACCTCTTCTGCATCGGGATTAACCAGCGCTTGCGTGTCGTCGCAATCAGCGGTGTTGGGCGCAAAATTCGTAGGAGCAAGGCACTGAACGACACTATCGGCATCTGCTATACCGAAACCATCTCCATCAGCGTCGGTGTAATATGTCGTGAGTGTAGATGCATCTAAGTTGGCATCTGCTTCGTCGATATCACCGTTGCAGTCGTTGTCGAGACCATCGCAAATTTCGGGATTGCTCGCGTCTGGAATCGCGTTGGAAGAGGTATCGTCGCAGTCCAGTTGATTCTCTACGGCACCGGACGGAAGGGTACAGTCTTGCACCGGACTGTTGGGATCACCGTAACCATCACCGTCCGCGTCGCTGTAATAGATATTGGGAACCGTCGTATCCGACTCATCACCGGAACAGTTGCTGTCTACACCGTCACACGTCTCTATCGCGGCGGGATTTACTGCCGCATCGTCGTCATTGCAATCGTCAGCGTTGTCTGCATAGCCCGATTCCAACGTACAACCTACGATGACGGCGGTTGATCCGAAGCCGTCACCATCACCGTCGTAATAGAACTCGATGCCATCCGTAGGCTTGTCGTCGATCGCTCCATCGCAATCTTGATCCACGCCGTCACAGACTTCGGAGGCGCCCGGGTTGATGGTGATATCATCATCGTTGCAATCACCATCTTCACCCACATAACCGGTGGGTGCTTCACACAATTCAACGTAATTGTTATCGTCGCCATAACCGTCGCTGTCACTGTCCAAATACCAGTTCGAAGCGGATGCCTGAACCAAATTATCATCGTCGTCATCGATCAGGGTGTCGCAATCGTTGTCAAGAGAATCGCAGATTTCGGGTGCATCCAAGTACACCTCCGTCAGCGTATCGTCGCAGTCACCAGCGACCTCCGCATACCCTTCCGGAAGCTCACAAGCCGACATTGTATCGGTTTCTACACCGTACCCATCACCATCGCCGTCTAGGTAATAAACGGTTCCATCGACAACGTTGGTATCGATCTCTTCATCGCAGTCGTTGTCCAAACCGTCGCAGAGTTCGTCGGCACCTGGATAGGTTAACTCCGACGTGTCATCGCAATCGTCCATGGTTTCAGAATAGCCCTCTGGGAGCGTACAGGACTCTATGGTTTCCGCATCCGCACCAAAACCGTCACCATCACTATCGACATAGAAGGTCAATGCATCAGAGGCGTCGTTATCAACCAAGCCATCACAATTGTTGTCGATCTCGTCGCAAATCTCATCGGCATTTGGATTGATGTCGCTGTTGCTGTCATCACAATCGTAGAGCGGATCTTCAGCATCTATTGCCGTGTATCCCTCAGGAACAGTACAACTGTTGATGCTCACCTCTTCATTGCCGTAACCGTCGGCATCGACATCTTCGTAGTAAATCGTACCTTCCAGAGAATCCGCCGCAATGTCATCGATGATATCGTTGCAGTCGTTGTCGATGTTGTCGCACAATTCTGTGGCACCGGGATATACGCTGGGATCATCATCGTTACAATCCTGAGAGGCGCTAACGCCGTCGCCATCCGCATCACAGACCGTTTGCAAGTCGCAATCGGAGTCAGCGCAGTCGATAGCACCATCTCCGTCGTCATCAATTCCATCATCGCAAACAGACTCTGTGGATTGCTTTGCAGTACCACACCCCATAACAGCAAAGCTGCCCAAAAGACCCATCAATAATAAACGCATAAAAACATCCCCTAAATATTTAGAACAACTAAGCTAATGTACTGAGTTGAGAGCAAGTTGTCACATCTCGTTTTTGTGAATTCTAGTATGTCACAGTTTTTCGATGTTTTGTGGAAAAAATTGATCGTTTTTGAGCGAAAAATTTGGATTTAAAGTGACTATAAGCCATTATCCAAGTAATAAGTAACATATCTAGCAACACTAACTCTGAAGCAAAACGATGTATCCCATCACCGATGCAACCCAATACCGCATCTCGACTCCCCTCCCTCCGAAACGAATCATCTCTCTCGTACCCAGCATTAGCGAAACGGTATGTCACCTCGCCTCAAACCGTCGATTGGTTGGCATTACGCGGTTTTGTGTGCATCCAAAATCCGCTTTGAAGGGTATTCGAAAAATCGGAGGAACCAAAAATCCCGATATACAGACCATCCGCGAACTCAATCCGGATTTGGTCTTGGCCAATGCAGAAGAAAACACAAAGGAAATCTTCGATGAGATTCGGGCACACCGTATCCCCTTGCACGTCGGATTTCCCAAAAGCGTCGATACCGCCCTAGAGGATCTGCGCAATGTCGGTACACTCTTGCATGAACCAAAACGAGCACAAGAGGTGTACGACAACATACAGCTCTTGCGTGCAAAAAGGTGGAAACCGTTTCGCTATGTCTATCTGATATGGAATAAGCCGCTAATGGCCATTTCTTCCGATTGCTTTATATCATCACTCCTCGCTGAAATCGGAGGTGTCAATCTCATCAAAGCGACGGACACCCGTTATCCAAACGTCTCAAAGGAAATGCTGTCCCATCTACCGGTAGATTGTGTATTTCTCTCCTCAGAACCATATCCTTTCAAAGAGAAGCACCGTCAGCTTCTATGCTCATCACTCCATATGCCTATCGAACGTTTCCAGTGTATTGACGGTGAATTTTGTAGTTGGCATGGTGTCCGCATGCTGCCTGGTCTGCAGTATCTCCAAAATTGGAGGAGTCAGCAGTGCTTTTAACCTTTTTCAGCTGCGTACAGCCCTACTATACCGTACGTACCAGTTTTGACATCCCTCCTTCCGAGATTCACTTTCAACAAGAGGAAATTGCTTTAAACTACAGAACAGCCGTTACATCCCCACTTCCAAAGGACAAAGAGCGGCTCTTCAAAAAATACAGACCTCGAAAAGACGAGATTTGGACCCTCTCTCCGGCACCGTGGCCTAGCCAAATGCAAGCGATGGAGGAAATCGATCTTCGAACGATGATCTGGCCGTCCACAAATGCTATCTCTTCGCCCCCAAAAGAGCTAATGTCCTCATCCCAACCAGAGGAATCCATCGGACACATCCAATCCGGGAGCGCGGATTTGTACGGCCCTTCAGAACGTTTCTCTCGCGATCTGATTATCCTACGTGCCCAAATTGACTCGTATCTCCAGTCCGGCAGCGTCAACTGGAGCAGTTCGCTGGAACGGGCAGATTTTAGACCGATCCAAAAAGATTTTTCTTTTTCTCCTCCTCCTTATGACATCGAGTATCAAACGCAACACAAGACCGTTATCGATCGATTTGCGTACACCCAACTGTCGATCCAACTCGCATCTCCACCGATTCCGGTATACCTGAACACTACGCTTGCATTGGGAGATGGAAGCCCAACGCACCGCATTCTCATTCATCCATCTTCTGTCTACATCGGACTTTCCAACCCCGTTTGGGGTGAAGTACACACCGATCTCCCCGTTAAGGCCGTCACGGTCGATCCAACTGGAGAAATGAAAAAGGC
>JAYYRF010000249.1:0-4272 GCA_036127535.1 Myxococcota bacterium
GCCTTTTTTATCTCGGAACTATATGAAAAGCACCGATGCAATCATGTGGGAGGTGACCGATGCGTCTTTGCGTGTAAATCTGTACGAAGATGATTTGGCAGCGAACCAGCATCCATTTCTGCCCGGGCCGGATGGGAAACCGGGTGGTATTGCCCAAATGTATGCATTGGCCAAAGACAGACGAAATATATACTCGAATGATTATTGGGTCTCTACGGACTGGAGACGGATATCTTGTGGCCCTTTCCGCTCTCGCCTCAAAATCCAATCGCTGAGTTCCAGTGGTTCAACGATGTTTGTCATTTCGGAGAAGGGAGATATGTTTACGCGGTATTGGAACTACAATACCAGCGGTGCAAGCGCACCGACCAACCTGTATACATTAGATCCGGAGCGTTCCAAGCCGGGCAATTTTTTCACCACACGCCTGTTACCGACGGAGCCTTGGTATCAACAGCCACCCATAAACGGTCAAATCACCGATCGGATTAGCATCTTTTCGACAGGTCATGCGGGTAACCAAGCGCGTCTTTTGCGCGTCGAAGGAAAGAAAGGCGGTCGGACAGGTTATTTTGAAAAGTTGATCTACGAGCCGGACTGGCGTTTTGTACCGACGGACGTGTCTGTAGATCGCCCGTTCATGGACAATCAAATGCGCGACGAATCGTCCATACAGTCATTGAAAGACGATGGTTTGATTCTAAGCGAAGAAGAACTACATTTTGTCGGGCAATTGGGTGAATTTTCAATACGATTGCATGACTTTCACCTCAACTGCGCACCGGCGTATCTCGAGATACAGTATCAGGGCGTTTCCGTGTTCCTAATCGTTCACGCCGCTTTGGAAAGTCCCATTTCATCGAAAAAAGGAAACTACTACCGCAAGCGTGGTGAGGTGAATCGCTATCGAATATATATGGAGCTTCCCGAACAATATTGGGATCCCAATATGAACAGCCTGGAGGTTCGTACCATTCTTCGCTACCTGAAACAACGGTGGAAACACGATGATGGCCGTTACTTTTGGGGGCATGTACATGCCAGTGAAGACAAGGCTATGTTCAAGCCCAAGCGCTCTTTGGGAGGTCTGTTTGCTCCCGGTAAAGCCTCTTTGCTGCGAATGGAACAAACGAAAGCAGCAGATTAGTGATGCCGGTGATGAATGTCCGATCGATGTTCATGCGAATGGGTAATGGTAGAATGCTTGTGTAGATGAATGTGCCACCCAAATAGACTCCAAACTGGGATTGGATGTTCGTGAGCGTGATGTAGATCTTTGTGATGATGCAGATGTAGATGCTCCGTATCGCGATGCGTGTGTTTATGTCCGTGACGCTCCCGATGCATCAAGAATAACGAAAGTAGCATCAAGACGGCGGCGCCCAGTTGTGCGATGAAGATGGGTTCGGCTAAAAATATCCATGCGCAAAGCAGTCCCCAGTAAGGGGCAGAGGCAAAGATCATTTGGGAGCGCGTGGCTCCGAGTTGCTGTGCGCTGCTGATATATAAAACGATGGAGGCACCGTAGCAGAGCATACCGATGAGCAAACCTCCGAGGATGATGTTCATTGAGCCCCAAGACGATGAAAAGAGGAGTGCGAGCACCAAATTGAACAATCCTGCGCAGATGCCTTTAAGGCAGGTACTTTGCGCGGGGGAGAATTGTTCGATCACCGCCGTTAGATGGTTATCGATTCCCCAGCAAAAACAGGCGGCTACAACCCACAGACCGCCCGTTTGCAGTTGAAAATTTTCTGGAAAGGATAACCATATACCGGCACCGACGATACACAAAGATGCGAGGAGTATATTCCGGCCGATGTGTTCTTTAAAAAATAAAAAACCCAAGACAACGGTGGCAACCGTTTCGAAATTGAGAAGAAGAGAGCTGGTTCCGGCATTGCTTTGTTCAATACCGATCATCAACAAAATGGGGCCGAGTACGCCACCAAAAAAAATGGCTCCGATCAAGCGCAGCCACTCTGTCCCTTGAATTTTTTTACCCGTCTTGTGAACGGAAAAGGGGAGGGTCGCCAATCCTGCTCCCAAATAGAGAAGGGAGGCCAACGGAATGGGGTCAATTTGACCCAAAAGCGTTCGACAAGCTGCAGGAGACACGCCAAACAGAGCCGCGGCGAGCAGACACCAAAGAGAGGGGCCGAGATTCATTTTTGGGTGCGATGTCTGATGGCCGCCGTAGCGGCACCGATAATGCCCGCTTGGTTCTCCAATGTTGCGGCTCGCACGTCGGCGCGAACCTTCAAACAAGGTTCGAACTTGTGTAACTTTTTACAATCACCGCCTCCGAGAATAAAAAGATCGGGCCAAAACAATCGCTCATACAACTCGAGTACCTCATTAAAGCGCGCTCCCCATTCCTTCCAAGAGAGTCCTTCTCTTTTTCGAACTGCTCCGGAGGCGTAATGTTCGGCTTTTATATTGTTGAGCATCAGATGACCGAGCTCTGTGTTGGGAAAGAGAACGCCGTCTCGGAACAGGGCACTGCCCAAACCGGTTCCAATGGTAACCATCATCATGACGCCGTTCGGATCTTGCGCTGCGCCGAACTGTACCTCTGCCAGTCCCGCCGCATCGGCGTCATTGATCACGATAACAGGGCAATCGGTCGCTTGTTGAATTACGGTCTCTACATTGCAATCGATCCAGCCAGCATCGATATTCGCCGCTGTTCGAGCAACCCCATGTTGAATGACTGCTGGAAAACCGCAACCGATCGGACCGCGGTAGTCCAAACGGCGTGCAATTGTGGCAACAACATCTGCGACCGCTGTAGGTGTGGATGGAGAAGGGGTTGGAATTCGAATTCTCTCGCTAACCAGCTTTCCATTTTCTACGATGGCACCTTTAATTCCAGAACCACCGATATCGACGCCAAGTGCTTGCATTTTATACTCCGTTATACAAAAGAGATTATAACCAATTCTAGTGGAACTGGAGTCAAGATGAGTCGACGTGAAAATGTAAAGAAGATGCTGCGTCTCTCGCAGAGCCAATGGAAGCCCTTGGCAGCCGGAACATTCTTCTTATTTGTGGCCGCTGGATTGAATCTGAGCTTCCCCATGTTGATCGGATTTCTGATAGATGACATAGAATTTGGGAGTCAAGCGGGACAAGAAACGCTCAACGGATACATTCTCTCTCTACTGGGGTTGTTTTTTTTCGTCGGTATCGCGACATTTTTTCGTGCTTATCTCTTTGTCGTCGCGGGTGAGCGCATTGTAGCCAATCTTCGGCGAGATGTCTTCGCGGCCTTGATCGGTCAAGAAATCGGCTTCTTTGATTTGAATCGAACCGGCTCTTTGACCAACCGCTTGGCATCCGACACAACCGTCGTTCAAAATGCCGTAACCGTCAATCTATCTATGGCGCTGCGATTTTCTCTGAGTGGTTTGGGTTCAATTCTCATTTTATTTTACATGTCATGGCAATTGACACTGGTGATGTTGATCACCGTTCCCCTGGTTGCGGTTGCTGCCACGTATTACGGTCGAATGCTGCAACGGATCTCGGTTAAGGTCCAAGATGCTTTAGCAGACTCCACGGCGATCGCAGAGGAGGGGTTTAGTAATATCCGAACGGTAAGAGCGTTTGCTCGCGAGACCTTCGAACAGAAACGCTATGGCGCGGCCGTTGAGCAGTCCTTCCAAATCGCAAAAAAGAGAGCCTTGATCGCGGCATCTTTTCAGGGCTTATTGAGTTTTGCTGGATACGGAGCCATCTGTGGTGTTCTTTGGTATGGTGGTTTGTTGTTGATTGAAGGCAAATTAGCGTTTGGTGCTCTGACGTCATTCATCTTGTATACCTTCACCGTCGCATTTTCCATCAGTGCTTTGAGCGGTCTCTTTGGAGATTTTGCCAAGGCTTTGGGAGCAAGCGAACGGATATTTTCGTTCCTGGATCGCGCAACAACGATCCAAGATGGACAAAGAGAGGTTGTGGAGGCCAAAGGAAATCTAAGGTTTCAAGATGTAGTCTTTGCGTATCCTACGCGTCCGGACTTCCCGGTTTTACGCACGTTTTCCCTCTCCCTTTCGAACGGAGAAGTCGTTGCATTGGTCGGTCCTTCCGGGGGGGGGAAGTCTACTGTTGCTGCTCTTGTTTCCCGATTTTACGATCCGCAGTCGGGAATCATCACTTTCGATGACGTTCCCATCCACGAATTGAAAAAAGATTGGCTGCGAGCGCAGTTGGGTATTGTGTCTCAAGAACCCATTCTGTTTGCGACGAGTATATTGGACAATATACGTTACG
>JAYYRF010000250.1:0-6682 GCA_036127535.1 Myxococcota bacterium
TCCCAAGCACAACTGGATTCCAATCAGCTGTACCGATGCGACTTGAACGTTCTTAGGCGCCCCAAAGGCCAAAGCGCATAAAAAAATACATATCCCGCCTACGGCAAAAAAACCGAACACGTTCCGAACCCAGATGACCCAAGACACAATCATTAAAACGGTAAGCAAGATTAAAATGAGCTGCGAGCGAAACGTGGAGCGCGCGGATTGCGCAATGATAATTCCGCCGCATATCGAAGGTCCCAGCAGACCGCCAATGGAAACGATCGGCTGCAAAAATGGAGAGCCCGCAGCACAGTAAGCGGTTCCCCCCAAGTTTTGATAAAGGTACAGATGAGAAAAGGTTCCACCGGTTAAGATGGCTGCAATTCCGTGCCCCATCTCGTGAGCCCATGTAGAAAGCATGGCAAATGGATATAAAATATACCGTCCCCATGGTTGAAATCCATGCAATAGAAAACTAATGGCGACCGCCACCCAAAAGGCGATTAATACCGTTTTCCGATCGTTCATGAAGCGCTCCACTGGGAATGTTTTGCCTATGGTAAAGCCCTAACGGCCATCGTACATTCCAGCAACTCCGAAGCATTCTTCCTGACGGATAACGACTCCCATTCGAAGAAAGATCACTCATGGGTTTTATATCTGACAAAAAAATCCGTTATGGTATTTAAAAAATACACTTTGATACCCCAAAAAGGTAATATTTTAGAACGTCACACAAATACCACATCTCACGACAATAAAACCGCCTATAACAAATGCATCCATCGCTTAGGAAGACACCATGAGATCAAAACAACAACAACTCGATTCATCCTCATCCGATGAAGTACAGATCGGGCGCGGTCAAAACAAGGGCTCCGGGCGCGGAAACGCCGCACGGATACAAGACCTTGCCGCCAATAGCCCGGTCGGAGAGGAATTGAACGCGCACGGAATGGATGTTTTGCTCGATGTCCCGCAAGTGGAAAGCTCCATACCCTTCAATGCATCCCGTTACGATGCCATGGAGCTCAACCACATTCAAGATGTCTGCGCCCAGGGACGAATCGATCCCGGAACGCTACAAGAGGTCGATGAGATGTTCGTTCAAATCGTAGCCAACTATCAAAAAGACAATCGCTTGGGCGTCGACGGCAAAGTGGGTAAGAAGACGTTCCGCCAAATTTCTGTCATGGATCCCGGAAGCAGTGATATCAACGATATGACCCCAATAGAAATATGGTTTCTACAGGAAGGACTCTCCATGCTTCGAAAGCTGCTGGGTAACTCCAAGCTTCACAACGTAGCCACCATCGACATCGATGGTACCCAGTGTCTCAATGTCGATATTTGGGAGGAAAACAAAAAAGTGATGAAAGTCCAGCGCAAAGCGCTAAGAAATGACACTCGTCTTACTGAGGACCACATCTCCTACATCATGGATTACCAAAGTATCTTTGGATTACCACAGACTGGTGTCATTGATGAATCTTTGCAGACGCACATTGAGATTATGTACGACGAATTGATAACCAAATCGGGCTATACAGAAAACGAGCAGAGAAGAGACGAGACACTTGCCCCTAAGGAAATGGATGAGGAAATCAATACCATACGGAACTATGAAAACGATTATCTTCAGTTTGCCAATACAACGTGGAAGCACCACATTCGAAGAGCGCGCAGAGTATTTGAAAAGGAAGGAGAAGCCGTTGGTTCAACGCCAAAATACGACAGTGTAGATTTCGAGAGCATGCTCACCCTACAAAAGAAGTTTCTCATCCCCATTAGCGGTATTCCCGATGACGAAACCATGGAATTTTTTAATCAAATATTGGTCGCGGATATTGCGGATCCATCCGGAAATATCAAAGGCGACTCGGCTAACGACAATGTTAAAGTCGATCAGTATACGAAGAAACGCGTCGTGGGCTCGCTGTTTGTGAATGGCATTTCCTATTCCGATGTGGAACAAAATGCCCTGGGTGACTGCTGGTGGCTCGCCGCATTGGCATCGGTTGCCAAAACCGACCCCGATGCGATTCGCAACATGTTTACCGACAATAAAGACGGAACCTTTAGCGTACATCTATACTCGATCGGAACGTCCGCGACCAAAAAGACCTACCGACTCGATACGGACTTTTGGTTTAATAAGTTCGATACCCCAGCTTTTGCCGGATACGGGGATCTTCAGAAAGATTATCGAAATGCATGGGGCCGCGAATTGTGGGTCATGCTGGCTGAAAAAGCACTTGCGATGCACACCGCACATTACCGCTCGTCATCATGGCAAACCTCAAATGGAACCTCCGGAGACTCTTATGCCAATACGGAAGGCGGATTCGGAACCGTTGGACTGCAAATTATAACCGGTAAAGAAAGTTCCTTTGTCGGCATCGACCCCAAAGAAGCTGGCGAAGCCGAACGCGTCTGGGCGGAATTAAAAGAGGGTATTGGAAACAACGAGGACATTGTTGCTTCTTCCGGAGGCAAAGAACCGGCTCCCCCACAAGTCCCCAATATGCTTATGGCTACCACTTCGGGACTCCCAGACATCACCGATCACTTAGACGCTTGGTCTTCGCAGTGGAGATACATCGGCAACGTACCGGCAGCCACCCAAGAATATATGCGTCTTATCAAAGCCGAAAAGAAAAAACTAAGATCGAGTTACCTACCCGATATGTTCACAAGCTCCTACAAAGCAGACGTTCAGGACTTTGAAAAAGACTTTCTATTCTTCATGGAGGCAAGAGCAGACAATACGGTTAGCGGACACGCATGGACGGTCATCGATGTCTTTGAGGCCTCCGATGTTCGGTACGTAAAGATCTTCAACCCTTGGCGCAGCACCCAAGCCAGTTCAGAAGGCGTCAATGACGGTGTCTTTGTCCTCACGCTGCAGGAATTTATTCGCCGCTATCAAGGCTTCTCTCGCCAGCCAGCATAACAAATGCCCCATATTCCACTGGCGTAATAGCAACAGTTCACCGCTCTGATTATAGATACAATGATCCCTAAATCGGAGCGTGTATGCCCTTCCTCTTTTTAGCCCTCTCAATGCTCAACTCGGCAAATGCGGTACCGCTGCAGCTAACCCAGCAAGGTAGAATTCTCGATTCCAGCGGCGCTTCCATCACCGGAACCCAGAGTGTAACCTTCAACATCTACGACGATGCCACAACCGGCACGCTACTGTGGACGGAAACCCTAACCGTTGCGTTCAACAACGGATACTATGCAACGGTACTTGGGTCAGACGAGGTGAGCAATCCCTTAGACTCCGATACTCTGAGTCAACATCCGATTTACTTGGAATTGCAATTGGGCTCCAATTCCCCAATGAGCCCCAGACATCCCATCAATTCGGCACCCTACGCACAAATGTCGGGGGTATCGGAATCGGTGGATGGGGGAAGTGTGAATGCGACAGACGTTTCGATTTCCAGCACTCCGGTCATCGACTCGGGTGGAAATTGGGTGGGACAGCCGATTATCGCTGATTGGAACAATCTTACGAGCATTCCCTCTTATATTACCGACGGTGACGATAATACACAGCTTACCGAAACAGAAGTCGAAAACTATGTAACCAATGGCGGTGTCTCGCTCCACGAGGATACAACGCTGGATGGAGAAGTGATTTTAACCGATCCGGGTTCGTGCTCGGATGGGGACGTCATGCTGTATCATCTGACCAGCGGAACATGGGGTTGCGGCACAGATACCGACACCACCCTCACCGCCACCGAGGTACAGGCGATGGTGGAAAGCGTTTCCGCACTTGCTCTGCAAGCGGGGGCGACGGTAGACGGGAGTCCGATTGTCACGGAAGATAGCACCCTCAATCCGACCAAGATCGACGCAACCGGTTCTACGTCGGGGCAGGTTCTCACGTCTGATGGGAGCACCGTGAGCTGGGCGGATGCTGCAAGCAGTTCCAGTGGAGAGTACTACTTGGGGAACATCACCTTCAGCACATCTTCTGCGATGACCTATTTTTGCCAAAACTACACCGGTATCTATGGAAATGTCACCATTTCCGGCTCCAATATCAGTCACATCGATGAACTGAGCTGCTTGACATTCATCGACGGAAATTTGGTCATTGAGACAAGCGGCATCACCAACGTAGACGGCTTGAGCAACGTGACTGCTATAACAGGGGGTATTACCCTCGATAACAATTCGGCCTTGGTGAACATCGATGGGTTATCCAATGTAAGCAGCGTGGGTAAGGACATATTGGGGCGCTCTCTTTATGTAAATGTCAACGCATCTCTGAGCAGCCTTGCGGGGTTTTCCGGTTTGACGTCCCTCTCCGGAAGCATCCGACTCTATGATAACGATGCACTTCCGAATCTTACGGGCTTATCTTCCATCGTTAGTATTGGAATAGACAACGATAGTTATTCGCTGCAAATCGAAAACAATTCGGCACTTGTCGACTTGGGTTCCTTCACCAGCCTCAGCAGTGTAGACGGACACATCCTTATCCAATCCAACAACATCACATCCATCAGCGGATTTAACGCGCTGACAACGGCTGACCGCATCGTCATCCGATACAACAGCTATCTCGACAGCATTAGCGGCTTCGCTGCCGTCACCGAAATGAGTGACTATCTTGAAATCGAGTACAATGGAATTTGGGGAAGCAAAGGCGATGGCGGTGCCATGTCAGGCTTTGCGTCCTTGGTAACCATTGACGGGGACTGCAAGGTCGCCTACAGCGACTTTAACGATATTAGCGGTTTCGGAGCCTTGGAAACCGTAAACGGATACTTCTCGATATATGACAACGACCATCTTTCGAGTATCTCAGGCTACAACAGCCTCAACTACCTGGGAGACACCGTACAAATCGAACAAAATTTAATTTTGCCGCAGTCGGAGGTTACATCGTTGATTAACCGTGTAGGAACCATAGTCGGATCTTTGAATCTGTGCTGTAACAACTAGTGCTTATCGTTGGGGTCGCTCTCCCAAGACCATGTCGATGCTTTGACGCTCCCCGTCTCGCAAAACGAGACACGTAACGGTTTCCCCGGCACCGATACGGCGAAGGATGCTACCCAAAGAGCGTGGCAAAACCGAATTACCATTGATTTGCAGAATAATATCCCCCGGCTTCAGCCCCGCTTTCTCAGCAGGCCCCTTCTCTGCGAGTTCCCGAATCAATACGCCTTCGCTTTCGATAATGGGTAATTTTTTGCGCTCCTCGTCAGAGACGGTGCCGGGATAGATTCCGACGAAGCCTGTTTTAGCACGGGTAACAGACACGGTGCGCACCTCCCCTGCCCCTTGCACTTGAAGAGTGACCTCTTTTCCGGTTTCTTGTTGTTGTAAACGCAGGGGAATGCCTTTGGAATCGCTGGTCTCTCCGACGAGAAGAAGCTCGTCTCCCGCACGAAGCCCGGCTTTTTCACCACGACTCTTGGGTTCCACGGCGGAGATCACATTGCGCTCTCCCGGCAAAAGTTTAATACCGAGCCAGGAGATGTGATGAATAAAAACGGGAGAGATCTCCCCTTTTACAATTGGCTCCAACATGGAAAATCCGAGTTGGGATACTTTTTCCATCTGTTCGTAGTCGAGTTTATCTGCATGGTCGGTGACCTGATGATAATCGTCATGGGTTCCGGTAAAGAAGAATAAAAAGGGTCGATTTTTGCGAAAGAAGGAATCGTGATCGCTGGCACCAAAATAATCATCTCCGGCCAACTTGGTGTTCAAACCCACTCTTTGATTGGATTCGGTAATCAAATCGGAAAGTTCGGTGGCGTAACCGTCTCCAATAATCGACATGGCCTTGTCCGAATTTCGTCCAATCATATCGAAGTTGAGCATTAGGGCAACCTTCTCGGTATCAATCTGCTCGACGAAGGCCTTGGAACCGAGCAGACCGAGTTCTTCGGCTGAGAAACCGATAAAGATCATGTCGCGCTTGCGCTCGCTCACACCGGCAAAGGCTTCCGCCATTTCAATCATCGCGGAGGTACCCGATGCATTGTCATCCGCACCGTTGTAAATCTGATCTTCGATGCCCTCGGTACCACCGAGATGGTCGTAATGCGCACCAACCACCACGGTTTCGGTAGCGTTCTCCGTCGTGGCTGGCAAACGACCGGCGACGTTGTAGAGGGTAACCGGCTTTCCTTCTTTTCGTCGCTCAACCGTTAGCGTTACCGAACGGTCAGAGGCACCGAACTGGGAAACTTGGATACCTGCATCCAGCTTCTCCTGCCAATTTTTCATCACCCCTTCCCCCAACCACGCCTTTGCCGCCTTCCGCGAAACATGAGCCGCGAGGAACGTCGGCCCAGAGGACTGTCCCATTTTGATCTCTTTGTCAAAGGAGAGCATGGGGCGTCCTTTGAAATTGTCGTTGGCGGTTGGATGTGAGGGGTCAGTGACCAAAATCATACCTTTGGCACCGTGCTGTACCGCATTCATCGCTTTGGACTGAAAATAACTATATTTGGTGGTTTCGGTTCCGTCGAAGGCGCTGTTGGGGTCATCGGCGCCGGGCTCGCGTCGCAGAACCAGAACGATCTTACCCGTTACGTCAATATCTTTGTAATCATCCCACTTGTATTCGGGAGCGGTAATACCGTAGCCCGCGAACACCACTTCCCCTTCGATGGAACCCTCATCGGAAAAGGGAAAAACCATCCAGTCGTCTTTGGAAAGC
>JAYYRF010000251.1:0-2619 GCA_036127535.1 Myxococcota bacterium
ACTGTTGGTGATTCCATCCATCTTTGGATTGGATGAGGACTTAACGTTGTTGTGTGAAGATATTGCCTTCGAAGGATTTACGGTTATCGCTGTAGATCCCTTTTGGGAAATCGACCCAGGACCTTTGGGGCACAGTATTCAAGAGGTGCGAAGGGCGCTGGCGAGAAAGAATGACATGGACAAGGACGAGGCGCTCGAAAACGTTTTTGCATTTTGCAAAGGCGCAGCGGCCTATGCCGAAAACATCTGTATACTGGGAATTGGTTACGGAGGCCTGCTGGCGTTTCAAGCATTGGCACATCGAAAAGCCACTGCAGCAGTAACGTGGCACGCTGCTGGAATTACCGATCATTTGACGTTGGTCGATAAAGTGAGTCGCCCTTTATCTCTTCATTTCGGAGCCAACGATGCGATGACACCTCCCTTTGAAATTGAAATCCTTCAGAAGGTCTTTCAAGAGAACGAAAAGGTAGACATTGTCGTATATCCAGATGCAAAACACGGTTATTCGTTTCGCGATGAAATGACCTACAGTGAAGAGGCCTTTGACGGAAGTTATGCAACACTGTTGCAAGTGCTTCAAAAACTATCTTAAGAGGGAGGATTTTCGAATGATTGCTTTGTATTTGTCTTTGGGGTGCGCATCTCATATCAATGATTTTGCTTTGGATCGCATTGTTCCCGTCGGTATGTCCCAAGGGGATTTGGGGAAAGCTTGTTCCTTGGGGGAAGGGTTGAATCACCCGTTGAACTCCGTTACCCAAAAAACTCCGAATAAGGCCATGGTGATTGCAGATGTTACAGCAGGCCTATGCGATGATGTTTTGGCTATGGAACAAGATCTCAATGCGGCAAAATCGAAGTTTCAAGAAAACATTCCGAATGTCATGGATGCACGCATCGCTGCACAGCGGCTGCACACCCAAGCCGCCAGGAGGTATTACAGCGCATACCAATACACTGAAAAAGCGTACGGAGAAATTGGCGAAGGTTGTCCAAAGCTCCGCCAAAAAGATGAAATCATCTATTTGGTTGGTTTGGTCGCAGGAACATTGAGTGTTTTACATTCGCGCAACGGTGGGAACGATGCGCAAGTTCCGGACGGTATCCTGCCAAAAATCGCCCGAGGAGCCGCCTGTTTGGATAATGATGAGTGGTGGTATACTCCGCAAGCCTTACAATCGGCGGTTTGGGCATTCGTTCCAGGCTCAGGGCCTGCCGATGTAGATGCGTGGAAACATTTGCGAGAAGCCGGTGAGAAGGGGGAGCCCTCGGGGTATCGTGTGGCTTGGGGGATTCACAATCTCATTGCATACAATTCGGGTAAAGACGACTTCTTGAGAGAGGGGGTCATCGCGCACGGTGCATCCATTCAAAACAAACCGGTCGGTGGTGATTGGGCTTTACTCGACGAGTACGTCATGTGGGTTTCTCGTCACCAATCGGATTTGGTGTGGATTTCGAAGAAGGGGCACCGAACACCTGAATTTGGTGCGTGGCCAGCATCGCCAAAACAAGAGGAGCCAGAAGAGGAAGATCCTTTTTCGGAACCAGAGCCAGATCCCTTTGAATAATCCATGATGAAATGCGTTTTGAATATCTATGTTTCCAGAAGTGTTACATGGATTGGTTCGCTAACATAAGACCGATGAGATACACTTTCCCTATTACACAAGGAGCCCGCATGAAATGGATTCGTAATTTTCTCACCACGATTTTTTGTGTCGCCGCGATGCAAACAGCCGATGCTGCAACAATTTGTGTATATGACCCTGGTGGGAAATCAGGAGACTACTATCGACTTGTGGAAAATATGACCCTTGAAGCGGTCAGTTGGGGTGTTAAGGCCGAGGTTAAGGCCTATACTGATGAAGCGACAGCCGTTAATGATTACCAAGCGAAAAAGTGCGATGGTGTATTGGCTACGGGGGTTCGTTTACAGCGTTTTAATAATTTCCCGACGACGATAGAAGCGATCGGTGCTCTTCCGGACTATTCTCATCTGAGATACATGCTCAAGACGTTGACCCGAGCCGGCGCCGCGAAGAAGTTGGTCAAAGGGGAGCATGAAACCGCCGGGATTATTTCCATTGGAGCGGTGTATCTGTTTGTTCGCAACCGCAATATCGATACGGTGTCTGAGCTTTCCGGAAAAAGGATCGCTGCCTTTGATTACGATGTGCCCTCGATAACGATGGTCGATAGAGTGGGCGCGATAATGGTGCCAGCCGATCTCGGAACCCTAGGGCCGAAATTCAATAACGGAGACGTCGACGCCTGCTACGTCTCGGCGCCCGTCTACGGACCATTTGAATTGAAAAAGGGTTTGGGAAGCTCTGGTGGAATTGTACGCCTACCATTGGCCCAGGCGACCTTACAGTTACTTGTCCGTACAGAGAGTTTTCCTTCCGATTTCGGTACCAAATCGCGTCAGTACTTTTACGATCAGTTTGATCACACCATCGAATTGGTAAAAAAAGCGGAGGCCGGCATCCCCAAAAAATATTGGATAGAATTACCGGCCGACAGCATGCCTGGTTTTGATGAGTTGTTCCAAGCGTCTCGCATTACATTACGGGACAAAGGAGCATACGATAAAAAAATGTTGAAGGTTATGTA
>JAYYRF010000252.1:0-11043 GCA_036127535.1 Myxococcota bacterium
GCCAAAGAAAGAGACAAGCCCCTTTCGTCGATAGGATATCCAATATTGTATTCAAAACTGGATGTGTAAAAACCAAATATTGTGGCACTAAACCCAACACTCACCGGCAGTTGTAGTTTGGAATCCGCTCCAAATCGATAACCAACATCTATCTTCCATTTGGACAGTTCAAAGTCAGAGAAATTTGAACCAAACATATCGTTCTCTGAAAATCCGCTGTACTCAAATCCCCCGAACCATTTCGTACCAACTCGTACTCCTATTTCGCTCAACGGAACAAAGGGAGAGGAGTAATCCCAAGGATTGACCTCGCTGTAGTTTCCGGCTTCATTGAGATACGCTCCTCCGATACCCGTATAAATTTCAAAGCGTGTGTTTCGCTCTTCCTCTGTGCCCGGACAAACCAAATTATTATCCGTACTTCCCAAGCTTGGGAACAAACCAGACGCTTCAAGTTGAATATTCAAATTTCGACGTCCTCCAGAGAGACGAGACAATTGAAAATCCCCTTGAACATCGTGACGACTACACGTCTTTTCTTTGGTCTTTGCTTTTACCAACATGGGAGAGACTTGCAAGCGGGATTGCGAAACTAAGACGTAATCTCCTTCCAACTTATCAGGCCAATCTCGACAATAGCTATCCGCTGCAAACCGAGCACTTCCAATCCGTAGAGCCGAAGCATGACCATCAGCCACCAAGTTGAGTTCCAACACGCAGCCTGGGTCTTCCTCCAAAACGATTTTCACGTTATTGATGCATCGATCCTCATAGGGATCAATATCAATTTTGTGCTTCATCGACGCTTTTACCTTTAAACGACTAAGATCCAACTGATAGGATCCATCCGGCGTGCTTACGGCTCCTTTTACCGCCGGCGTACTCGCACAGCGAAACGTCTCTTCTTTCTTCTCTTCCGTCGATTCCTCCAACGTCTTGGCAACTGGATTCACGGGGAGAGCTCCCCTCGGACCTGTACATCCCACACCAATAACCATGCCAGCCAAAATCAAAACGCGAAAATAGAGGGTGTTGCGCATATACATGGAGACTCCTTAAGGATGACGAAAGATTGATGCGTAAAGAGTGTTGTGGAGAGGACAAAAAGACCGTCGCTTCTGATGACAGACTTTCGGTTTACGCCTATCTTTGAGGTAATAATTCTGTTGAATCCCTTTATCCACTTATTTACTCTGCTTTTCAGCAGCGCTCTCTTTGTGTACGATTTGCGCGTCTTAAAATCGTAGTGTTTCGTTCCTCGATCGCAACGACTTCAACAAGAGGTCTTAGAGCAAGAGTTTCCACAACGGGGAAGAAAGCCACAAACCGGCAAACGTTGCGGCCGGTGCGCGTTTCTTTTTCGACCATAAAAATTTCATCTGGCCTTTTAAAAACGCCGCGCTCAAGAAGGCATTGGCAAGCTGCACCGATTCTCTGGCGTTGGCCGCCTTTAGTTCTTCTCGGGTTGAACCTCCGCGAAAGGTTCGCCCTTTGGCCACACACTCTGCCGCCACTTTCTGCGCCTCTGATAACAGATGCTCCTTCGGGGCAACACGATTGATCAATCCAGCGGAAAGCGCTTCTGCAGCGGTGGGTTTCCAGCCCTCGGGTCCGAGCATTCTATGGGCATGTTCCTCGCTCATGATCTTCGCGAAGTGGATGCTCGAGCATCCTTCTGGTGTGATTCCCAGACGACTAAAGGGGGTGGAGAAAGTCGCTTGCTCCGACGCGACAATGGCATCGCACAATGTTGCAGAGGTCACAGGAGCCCCGATCGCGGGTCCATTAACGGCCACGATAATTGGTTTATCAAAATCTAAAAAAGCGTCGAAGAGCGCTTGGTTATTTTTGATGATATCATCGCGTAATTTCTTGGGATGCGAAAGACGCATCGCACCGCTCAAATTGACACCCGCAGAATAATATTTCCCGGTACCCGTTAGGACTACGGCATGGGTTTGGGGTGCTTCGTTTTGTTTTTTGAGCGCGTCGAGAAGCGCTTCCATCATGGGAGCCGTCCATCCGTTTAAACGCTTGGGCTGATTCATCGTCAGCGTTGTGATGTGATTTGCGGTTTCTTCCAAAATGAGATCTTCGGCCAAAACAGACTCCTGTGCAGTGGAAAAATAGACGGTGCTCCCTTTCTCTTATACACCGATATCTCTCTTCTCGCATAGATTACACACTCCATCCTTTGCGCGCCGTCGATAAATCGGACGGTTCAATGCGGCGTATCGCTCTCTAAGGAAAGCGCATCATGAATGCAACCGTCCGAATTACAAAATCGCCCTATTTATGATTCGATCAGACACGAAAAGAACCAATTCTCGTTTTCGCTCCGATATGATATATTCACAAATGGAGGATTTGGAGTCCATTCCTCGTTTCACCCAACGCGTACGGTTGCGAAATCTCATCTGGAGTTTGAAAATGATTTTATTGTTTATCTCTTGTCTCTCTACTCTAACGGTAGAGAAGGAAGCACAAGCCAATACCTGGTGCTACTTGGGTAATAAAACCAAGTATAACTTTTTGGTTGATACCTACAACGGTAGCAACAAAACCGGAGGGAATCGCGCTTTGGGATCCAACTCCTCTCCCAGCATGGCGTTTAACAAGGGACAAAAAATCGCGGGTCGCCCGAACGGAAGTCATGGAAAGACCTTTGCGGGCATTTGTAGCCAAGATAAAATGTACGTAGTAGAAGAAAACGGAGCGATCTTTCTACAGTAGAAATACTTCGCTCTTTACTGAAAGCCGCCATCTCTCCACGCTTCGATTAGCGCAATCTCTTCCAAGGATAGCTTCTCGTCCGACAGAGGCATGGTTCCATCAGTGACGTTGATGAGAACGCGGTCTATTTTGTCTATCCAAGCTTGCTTCGTATTGAGCTCCGTATTGGTGCCACCAGCATGGCAGTCCAAACAGTAGTTGACGTTGAGCGGGCTGATGTCGCTTTCCCACAAAACGTCACCACCATCAATGCGAAAAGTCTTGCTGGTCACAAAGGAGCTTCCATCGCTGTAAGAAGCCGTTGCCGTAAGCGTATGGGCACCACCATCGTAGTGTCCGGGCAAAAGCTCAAATGCATTGTCCAAAAGAAGCACCTCTTGGTTGTCCACCTTTAACGCCAAAGAGGTCAGATCGTTGCGGTGCATGGGATCCAAATACAGCATTACGCCTTCCGATAGAATCAAATTGGGAACATTTCGAATGCCAATGTGTCTATCATCCGCAACGCGAACCAAATTTCCGCCGTCTAAAAGCAGCAACCGACCAGAAGAGTCGGTTCCGAGGATGTCTCCTTGCTGCTCGGTTTCGTGAAAAACGCCTTCTGACAACAACCGTACTCCGTTGCTGTTGGATATCCAAACCGGCTCCGCCTGTGGATGAGCGCTCCAATCTATAACCTCGACAAAACCATCTATCGGATGCCAATCCGTATCGAAGAGAAAAAAGGATCCCTCTTCATCGAGCATCCAAGTCTGTCCTTTGGAACGAATGAGATGCGATATGCCGTCATAATCAAAGAACGCTTGTGTCGCCACATTTGTACCTTGTATACGAAGCTCCGCGGCTCCTTCTTCACCGGCAATCCAAATGGAGGGGTGTCCTTCAGAGACGGTTCCGGTGGCCACAGCGCCTTGGATTGACGATCCATCAAACTGCACTTCACGCAAGAATCCATTTTTGTACTGAAACAGTGCGCTGTCCGTTTGCAACCACAATGCAGTGTCGTCTTGCATAAGATTCAAAACGGGCTCGGTGAACAAATCGGACAGTGGACTTCGGCGAAACCGTAAATTGTCCAAGACCCATATTGCGCTGTCCGTGCTGAGAATCAGTTCGTCGTTGACCCCGACTCCAAATGCGAGGATCTCTTCTTGAATGTTTGAATCCAAAGAGAGCCACTCACCGTTTGACACATCGCGCAGCCAAAGGCCATCATCGGTTTGGGCAAGCAGATGACCGTCGTTGAACCAAGCTTGGCTTACGTCCTCTAAAAGAATCTCTTGCTCTAAAGCAATCGCATCGCCGGTAGAAAGAGACACCGAATCACCGAGAGACGAGTCTTCTTCGGTGCTGTTATCTGCGGTGTCACTCGGCAAAGAAGTATCTTCTTGCGCCGTATCGGCTTGCTCTTTTTCGGAGCAGCCGCCCAAAAGCATCATCCAAAACTGTATCATAATTACTCCTATTTCTTGAATGCTTAGGGAACCAACGTGGTTTTGAAGCCCATCGCGGCACCTGAATCTACGCCGATGTAGTCGGAGTGTGGCAATCCAATCGCAAACCACGTCTCACCATCGATCACGCTTAATGTCATCACGGTTCCCATTCCAGAATCTGGATCATCTCCACTGCCGGAGATGATCAAATCGGGCGTTCGTTTCCAAGCGCCGTTTTCAAAACCAAAAAGCTCCCAGCTACCGGATTCTCGTCCCGCATGATGCGATGTGGGCCGGCCTACCGCAACCCAGCTTTGGGTACCATCGGCAGAGCGAACCGCCTTCAACTGACTTCCAAATTGGGAGTCTGCATCGGGTGATTTGAAATAAGTGAGCAGATCGTCTTGAATTTCCTCAATGGTCATGCTGGAGAAAGAGGGAAGCTGAACACCATCCCACTCGTAGGTTGGCAAAGCACTCATGAAATCGCCTGGAACCAATGCGATCGAACCTTTTGAGGAGAGAGTGAACTGAACCGTGTTGGATAGAACAAGATCGGTATGGCCATCGCCATCCAAATCAAAATTGGGGGCAGAAATAAGCCGAAGGAAGGATTGCTGAAAGCCATATCGGACACTAAAAATGCTGTATTCGGGATTTGTACGACAGGAGTCTCCACCCGAACCATAGTAGATCACGACGGCCGAGCTGCCGTTCGAAGAGCCGTCTAAGCTTGCATAGTGGATAAGCTGTGCAAATTCATCACAGCCATCACCGTCAATGTCGCCCATCGGCGTAGCATAGCGTCGCCCCACTGTGTCCTCGTTGATCGTGGAACCACAATTGGCTTCTGTGCTATCGAGATCTATATTTGAGATCAGCTGATCCCCATAATTGGGTCTTAGAGATAAGAATTCACTCACGCCGTTTCCGTCAATGTCTCCGATGATAACTTGATCCAACGTATGATAGCGGTAGTACTGAAAGGACGATTGAACGGTTTTAGAAACCCCTTCGGCTCCCCCCTCAAAAATATAGAATCCGTCATAGCCATTCGCATAGCACGAAACCGGATAGGAATCGGCCACCTGGTCATAAATCATGAGGTCTTCGTACCCGTCGCTGTTTATATCTTCCACGATGATGTTTTTGCCGGCCTCTTTGGAAGTGCCGGGTAAATTTTCATTGATCGTTTCGTCGTTGCTGAGCGGCAGCCAGTCAGAGCTGCCATCCCACTGGGTAGACACGAGCAAGGGCTCATAGGACTTGTGATTGGGTCGGCCAATGATGAGCGTTGGCTCCGACTCACCCGCAAACTGAACCACTGCAGCGCCGGAGCCTTGGGCTTCTCCAGCTGAGGCCATGGAGTCGTAGGTGAAATCATAGGCAACATCGGAGGTGGTTTCATAGCCATACATGGAAACATTGCGACCGTTTCCATATAGAGTGGCAAAGTCCGGAAGTGCGTCTCCATCAACATCGGGGACGACAGTTAATATGCCGCGCTCTGAGCCCAGCAGACCCGTCCAGATTTCATTCATGTCGGATTTTAACACCACCTGGTTCTCATCTGCCAACAACGGAAGATCGTATAGACCATCTATAAGGTGATATCCATCGGTTTCATCATAGTACAAGAGCTGATCGTCGATTTGTTTTGCCCCATCAAAGTCACCGAGCACAATGAGATCGTAGTCTACCCGCTCTCTACGCGAGGAAGCGTCGGGATCCGTTTCAAAACCGTCGTAAAAGAGGATGGCATCGGTTTCGAGCGTGTAGCCCTCGGACGCAAGCCGGTCGGCCACGCCCCACATTTCCAGTACCTCTTTATCTACAACATACCCAAGGCTGGGGGAGCCATCTCCATTGATATCGACGCCGCGAATGCGCACGCCCATTCCACCAACGTTTCCATCGGCTCTGTTGTGATCAAACCCGAAGCCGATGTCGGTCGGTATAAAGGCGCCGCCTTCTACCCCCAAATACCAGGTGTAGGAATACGTGTACCCGGCATCGTAAGAACGCTTCGAAACCATCAGATCATCGATTCCATCTGCGTTAAAATCACTGCAAAAGGCGCGTCCATCGATCAACTCGATGCTCGTCGGCGTAAACATCCCGCTCACCGGTCTGTATACAACCCCTTGCAGCCCAGACAAACCCGCAACAATATCCACGATTCCATCTCCGCCGGCATCGCACAGACTGAAACCATAGCCATGCAAAACCATCGTGGGCATTTCCTGAAGCAAGCCGGTTGCGGGATCTCCATAAAAGATGCGTATGCTACCATCACCGCCGGTTCGTGCGGCGGCAACCATATCGCCAACGCCATCATCGTTGAGATCTGCCAGCTCAAACGAATATCCAAAACCTTCGTCGGTGTAAAAACCGCCAATTTCTTGGGTAGCATGCAGTTCAAAGCCTGTGGGTGTACCTTGAAAGATCAATATATTTCCGGAATAGGGTTCGTCACCATGTCCACCCGAACGATTGGAGATCAACAGTTCCTCGTATCCGTCGCCATCGATGTCATAGGTTTTGGCAAGGGTGTAATTGGTACGCGAGCCCCAAGGTTCTGAAGCATAGCCTTGTAGGCTGACAACCTGAACCGAAATACTCTCTGCAAAGTCAGGGATATAGCGGTCTTGAACTTCAATTTGCGCCTCTCCAAGCGCATTGGCAATGATCTTACCATCAAGCGTTTCCGCAACGCTGGAATCGGACGTGGTCACATCAAAGGATCCGCTGCCCCCGATGGCGCTCACCTGAAATTCTGCTCCAATGGGCAAGATGATTTCCTTTCCCCATACATCAAGGGCTACCCTCTCTTCGACATCGAAGGTAATGTTTTGGAACTCGTCTGTTTGCAGATCTTTGTAGGCAATTACATCTTTGCCAAGGCTTGGGCCTGCTTGATACGCGCAACTCTCCGACAGTGAAGCTTGGGAATTATTAATGAGAAAATCACACCCAACCGAACCACTTCCGCCAAAAATCTGCGGGACGACGGTTATACCGGCAGACACTTTGGCATAACCCGGAGAGACGACAAAACGATCGGTCACCGAGATTTCTATTTCCACTTCATCGGAACAATTGGTATCCGTCATCGTGATCTTAACAAGATTGGTCTCCGTCTGTGTAGAGGTGAACAAGCCGGTGTAGGCATCGATAAATCCGTAGGGTGTTTCTTCGGATACCGTCCAACGATAGTCTCCAGACCCCCCCGTTCCTTGCAAGCGCACAGCACCGCCGAGGGGAACCGACCACTCCTCTTGAATGCTTTGCAAAGGCGGATCACACGCGAATTCATCTTGGTTTACGACAAAAGTCGTGTCTTCTGTCTCGTCAATCGCTGTGTCCGTGGAAATGTTGCCGGTGTCTCCTTCCTTCGATGCGTCCCGACACCCAAAGATAAAATGTAGAATGAGAAACTTCATGTTAGCTCCCGACCATACAGGTGAGTGGATCGACGCGGTATCGGAAGAAATCAGTCTCCACACCCGTAAGATACAAGATGGTTCTAAATATATTGGCGGGCGTAATCAACGAGCCATTTACAACATCGGAGAGGCCGCCCGTTTCCAGATTGAGGTAGCTCGGACTTTGTCCGATATCGGTAGAGGCACCATAAACGCCCGGGACAAAGTCTGGCCCAAGCAAGATCCACCCCGCGCTCGGCCAATGATCTCGTCCTGGGTTTGCATTGACATACGGAGTTCGGTAAAAATCTCCACTCAACAATATGAAGGTTCTCTCACCATAGCTGCCGCCATCAGGATGCTCCACAGTGTCCAAATACTCGATGCATCGAGCCATTGCGTTGAGTTCGGCTTGGGCATAGCTGTTCGACGCAACCAAGGTGGAGTGGCAGTCGTACCAATTACTGCCAGAGAGCGCTGTTATCGAGCGCGCAGAGCCCGATGCAATCGCAAGAGTCGCAAGCTCCCAGTGATCAAAAGGGGTTCCTATATTCGCACCATTGGGAACCGAGGCAAAAAGCGAGCTGACCTCCGAAGACATTGTAGAACCTCTGAATTTCGATGCGAGGTTCGAGGAGATGAGAGACTCTGTTTTTCGGTATCCAGTGGCGGCTTTTCTGAGAAACTCCGTATCTCGATCGTCGTGCTGCTCTTCCAAAAATTGATTGATCAGAGCGCGCTGCTCTTCGTTGCCGTATCGCTCCTTTGCCTCGAGCATTTTGTAGGCGGCGTAGGTCGAGCCCACGCGAATCGGATTGGCGTAGGCGGGCTCAGCAAAGTTGATCCCCTGTATGCCCGAATACAAACAAGGAAGAGGCTCTTGGCCACCAAAAACACTGGCAAAAAGTACACCAAAGGTCGATCCAAAGTCACTGACAAAGTTGCCGTTTGTGATGCTAAATTCGGGAAAACCAAAGAGACTTCGACCCAACCCACTCATATGAGAGACGGTTTCGTTGGTTCCACCGCGGATGATCGCCATTCGATCGAGATGGTTGGTCAAGCCTCCCATAATGCTTCCAAGCCAAGAGGTCGGTGTTCCAAGCGTATGGTTGGGAAAATCGTATTGGTCTACCGAAAAGGGGAATGTGTAGTAATCAAAACCAAAATTGATACGCGTTTCCGACACCCTGGCTTCGGTAAATACGGAAGGATCGCGCGCATCAAACGATGATACCTGATCAATCCCTCCGCCCGCAATGTGTACATGGATAAGATATCGGTCTTTGGTCGCCAAAACATCTGCGTTGGCCACACGAGACAAAAATGGTAAACCACCGCCCACCAAAGGAACAGCACCGGAACCCGTGGTAATCACTTTTCGAAGAAAATCTCTGCGTTTCATAGATGCCTCAATAGGTATAAAAGTTGGGAGATAAAATGAGGGCCTCACAAACGAGCTGCCAAGCCATTAGATTTGCATTTTGTGCGTGTACATCATCAGCCTCTTCGCTGCTTTCGCTGCTTTCGCTGCTGTCAATCTCGTCGCTTCCGTGGGCATCGTGCACACCTTGCCAAAGATCATACCATTTTGTCAAGGTTGCACTGTCGTGTGCAAGATCCTCTTCTTCACCGTGAAAACGAACCAAGGCCTTTACCAAAGCCGTCTTTACTTCATCAGGATCGTTGCTGTCTTCGGAGATGTTGTTCAGCAATTTTCGTTCTGACAGAGGAAGGTCTAAATCGCGATTGACCATGACCTCACAGGAATGGTTAGCCGCATTCATCAGCTGCTTGTAGAACATGATTCCCGGATCGAGATCTTCAGAGACCGACTGCGAGTAGTTTGGAATACCCAGCGTGCTTCTGTACGTATAATACGGGGATTCCCCGTCCTCTAGCCACTCTACACCGGTGATTTGGGTTAGAGAAGCAGACAGTGCCCGAATACTCAATCGACGTGCATCTCGATTGGTTACGGGACTAAGGTCGGCTTCACCAACGCCGTTTGAATTGGCACCGGGTGCTTCGGAAGCATCTTGTGGGGCTTCAGGCTCTTCAGGCGACTCCGAAGCGGGTTCTAACACCTCTGGTTCGGTATTTTTTTCTGTGCCGGAGCATCCAAAAAGAAATGAGAGATAGAGCAAATGCTTCATTGTGACTCCCGATAGGCTTGGGTTTGAACAAGAGCGCGAATCATGGACTTGTAGCTATAGTTGCTGTGTGCCATTTCTAAGGCAACTTCGCCAAGCCAGTCTTGATCGTTTTCATCCAAGCTTCTTTGGCTAAAATATTGAAAGGTATTTTCAACGGCACACTCGGTAAATTGCGGTGTCGTCATGATCGAATTGACGTATCCGGACGGCCCCAAATCGGCGTGGTTCATCTGATCTTCGGTTAGATACACCAAAGAATGAAGTCTGCCGACATAATCAAGATCGGAAGGATAGTCCGCGGTTGTTTTATAAGAGCCGCAGTATGTTGGGCAATCGCTCTCATAGAGACAGTCGGCGCAATCTTCAGAGTAAAGTGGAAACATATTGGGATCCAAATATCCGGTTGTATTTTCCGGCCATCGAGCCCAATATGCGGACATGGGCTCCAAGCGGGCGTGACAATATTTACAGCCATCGCGTATTTGGAGATTGGGTTCCACCTCGCTTTTTGAAAAAGCGCTGCTGGGCGCAGAAAAACGATCGCACAAAAAAGATTCCATAAAACGATTGGAGCGGTTTCGATTCGTTGCGTGACGAATCAAATAGGCGGGCGACGTCAGCGCGCCTGAAAAACCGGGAAGCATGGGAACATCCACCCAGACATCTTCGTCTTCAAAGGAAAGATCGGGAAGGTCGGCTTCATCAACCGTGAGCTGCCGAGAGTCTACGCCTCCAGATCGCCCCGTCCACCACTTGTTGTAGTGCACGATGGGGCCGTTCATCGGCATAACCGATGTTGTGAGAATTTCGTAGTATGGTCGATCAGCGGAGATAATATTTTTTACGAGCTTGTCGACTTGTACCCCCAAGTGAGACGTCAAACCATCGGATGTTGCCCGCAAGGCTTTCTCTTTTCGATCGTCGGATAAATATCGAATGGTTTTGATGTAACAATAGGCTAAATTGGGTCCACATCCGCAATCAACATGTTCGGCGCCTGCGTCGGTACGACAATCGACCCCGCTGCTGGTAATGATCGTCTCTTGTGCTGTATGCGCACATACACGCACCGGGTTTTCCATATCCCAGTATGGATTCACCCAAACCCATCCCGCAGAAAAAACGCCGTCGTCTTGGTACTCGGGCTGCGCCAATCCGTTTTCGTCTAGGGTTGACTCGTAGTCCTCGCAATTGTATGGATGCGTGCTGACCAATCCAGCCATTCGCTCGGCCTTGCTGGTGTAAAAAATCGGACTCTCTTCTCTCGTGTATTGCAGCGCAAAGGATCCGGAA
>JAYYRF010000253.1:0-3762 GCA_036127535.1 Myxococcota bacterium
GCTGGAATACCCCAACGGCAAGGTGCAATCTTCGATCGAAGAAGAAGAATCACCATAGCCATCGCTGTCGTCGTCGATGTAATAGGTGATCAAAACTCCTTCGTCGGTTTGGCTATCGCAGTTGTTGTCCAATCCGTCACACACTTCGCTCGCACCCGAATTGACCGCGGCATTTCCATCGTCGCAGTCTCCGGCGGACAATACGTCGCTGCTCGAAGAACGCGAACAGCTGCTGGTGCTGCTCAAATCACCAAACCCATCACCGTCGGAATCCGCGTACCATATCACACCCGGATACTCGCTCACGTCCCCGTCGTCACAGTCGGTGGCATCGCTGACGTATCCCGTGGGAGCAGTGCAGGAAAGGATGCTTTGCGTGCTATCCCCATAGCCATCCCCATCATAGTCGAGGTAAAAGTTACTGCTGTTCAGGGAACCCGTCTCATCGATTTGACCGTCGCAATCGTCGTCTAGAGCGTTACACGTTTCCGATGCGTCGGGATTCACTTGTGCATTTCCATCGTCACAGTCTCCACTCACCGCCACCGCATTGCTGGGCTGATTGCATGCCAACTGCACCGAATTGACATCGCCGTATAGATCACCGTCGAGATCGGCATACCACGTTGTAGAAGTGAAGGCAGCGATATCCGTGTCGTCGCAATCGTCTCCGCCCACAACGGCGCTGTCTCCGTCCCAGCCGTCGGCATCGATGCTGCATTCGACGTAGCCATCTCCATCATCATCGATTTCATCACTCGACAACGCGGTGACCTGACAATCGTTGATTTGACCATCGCAAAGCTCTAATGCGCCAAAATAAGCAGTGTCGTCAGCATCGTTGCAATCGTTGCTGTTGCTCACATAGCCATCTGGCTCTCCACAAGAGACGATGGATACGTCGGGATCACCATCTCCGTCTCCATCGGCATCGAGATACCAAACGAAAGAGGTGAAAAAGGCGGCTTGGGTATCGTCGCAATCGTCTCCGCCCACAACGGCACTGTCTCCGTCCCAGCCACCGGTGTCGATGCTGCATTCAACGTAGCCGTCCTCATCGTCGTCGGTTTCGTCACTCGGCAGCGCAACGCTTTCACAATCGTTGATCTGACCATCACAAAGTTCCGCAGCACCGGAGTATATGCTCGCATCGCCATCGTCACAATCGTCACCGCCCACAACGGCGCTATCTCCATCCCAGCCGCTGGGGTCGATGCTGCATTCGACGTAGCCATCGCTGTCGTCGTCGGATTCCGCGCTGGAAAGCGTCCCGTTTTGACAATCGTTGCTTTGGCCATCGCAAACCTCTGCCGCCAGCGGATACACCGTTGCATCGTTGTCGTCGCAATCTTGATCGTCCAGCACATAGCCCAACGGCTGTTCACATTCTCTCAACAGAACATTGGGGTCTCCATACCCGTCGTTATCGACATCTTGGTACCAATTGGTTGCATCTGTCGATGTAGAATCATCGAGCAAACCATCGCAATTGTTGTCTACCCAATCGCCGCAATATTCATCGACCCCCGGATTGGTCCACGTATCCAGGTCGTCGCAGTCTCCCCCAATCGCGCTGTATCCCTCTGGTGCCTCACACGCTTCCAACACTTCACTGTCGTCACCATAGCCATCCAAATCCCAATCATAAAAATAGGTGTCAAGGACATCTTCATCGACTTCGCCGTCGCAATCGTTGTCTTTTTCGTCGCAGACTTCTTCTGCATCGGGGTAGACGCTATCATCGGTGTCGTCGCAATCTTCCGAATTATCGATGTATGCGTCGGGCTGTAAGCATGCCTCTTGCACGTCATCTGCGTCACCAAAGCCATCGCCGTCGAGATCGGCATACCAAGCGGTTGTCAGGTCATCATCCACAATCCCGTTGCAGTCGTTGTCGATATCGTCGCATTGTTCTGCAGCAGATGGATACACCGTATTGTTTTGATCGTCGCAATCCCCGCCATTCTCTACGAAATCGGCCGGTGCTTCGCACGCCCATTCCTCGTCCTCTTCGCTCCCAAAGCCATCGCCGTCTGCATCGAAATAGAATACACTCAAAACGTCTTCGTCGATGTCGCCATCACAGTCGTTGTCAAAACCGTCGCAAATCTCCATCGCGTCCGGATGAGTGTTCGAATTGTTATCGTCGCAATCCTCCGATACGTCAAATCCATCGTTGTCTTTGTCTTCGGTGGCATCCCCGTTTAAGAAGGTGTCCGTGGTGACTTTCTCTACGCGATCACAGGACAAGAGAAGACAAAAAATAGACGTGAATCGCATATATACCCCCAACGATGGTGCCAATCATTCCATTGTAGCGGAATTGAAGAGAAAAGAGAAAGAATAAATCGACAAAGATATTCTCAGACGGACACTAGTTTTTAGAGATCACAACGCTGCCGTGACCAGAATTATTGTCGGCCGAATTGGACTGGTTGGATCCGTTGTTGTATGAACCGGCACCCCCTCCATATCCGGCGGTGCCGTTCCAATTTCCACCGCCACCACCGGAGTAGCCACCGCCACCGCCGCCGTAGCCGTTGCTCCAAGAGCCCGCGCCACCGCCGCCGAATCCGCCGTCATCATCGTATCCCGTACTCTGTCGAGCTTCTCCACCGACCGAACCGTTCAGAAATGACTGACCACCATCTGCACTGTGTGCTCCCAGATCACCGTCACCGAAAAATCCACCGCCGCCACCAGCACAGCCACCACCACCACCGTTTCCGCCACTGCCTCCGTGACCCGGAATATTCGAACTCAATCCGCCGGTACCGGTGGTTCCACCGAGACCGTTGAAACCGCTGTAAGAATTCGCACCACCGCCACCCCCAGCGATGACCAAAATATCATCGACCGATGAACCACCATTGTGTACGACATAGGTTCCACCGCCGCCACCTGATCCCTGACCGGCTCCCAGTCCCACTTGTCCCACGACAATCTCAATCACGTCGCCCGCCGTCAAGCTAAAGTCGCCGACGATCATCGCCCCCAATCCACCGGTGTATCCGCCGATCGATCCTCCCTGGGCACCATATGCCGCAATCGTATAGGTTCCACTCGCAGGTACGGTCCAATATTGAACCCCGCTGCTGACCGTGATCAGCCCAGACAAAGCACTGCTGGCGTATTCGCTGTCACAATCGGATTGAGAAGGACCATACATACCGGTCGCGCCACAGTTGGTGAAGGTTGAGGTTTCAAAGGGGCTCTCTATGGTCGCACTGCTGGTGGCACTGGCACCGCCATCGTCACCATCGTCCGGTGTCACAACGCAGATCCATTCTTCTCCTTCTTCGGTATCGGCCACCGAAACCGTGCTGCTCAAACTCGTGTCCGTCGCTCCTGTGAAGGGTACCCCATTCACTGTCCAAGCAAAATCGTAAACGATGCTGTCCCCGTCGGCATCCGAAGACTCTACGTCGACGGTGCATACCAAATCGTCCTCTCCCTCCACCGGTTCAGAAGGCGTAATGGATATCACAGGGGCTTGCGGTAGTGAGTTTTGGCATGTGAGGCTTGTGGATACCGCAACGCTGGCGTCCACACCGTCGTCAGCCGTGACGGTTACGGTTACCAAGTCCTCTTTGCGAAAGAGAGACTTGTGAAAGGTGGGATCGCTGCCGCTTTGCACGGTCGTTCCGTTGATGGCCCACTCGTATGTCAGCGTCAAGCTGTCACCGTCCAAATCGCTGGTCGTCGCCGCCGCCGTTAGCAAATCGTCGGTATACAACGGATCGGGCGAAAGGGTTACGGAAT
>JAYYRF010000254.1:0-3004 GCA_036127535.1 Myxococcota bacterium
AGGCCGACTGGATCGTTTTGTACATTGGCCATAACGATTTGACGGCGGACAATCCCTATACCAGATTAGAACGCGAAACGAGATCCAAATCGTTGGGGCGCCGATTGGGACGTTTGGCCAGGCAGTCTCATTTGATTATTGGAGCCGACTTACTGCTCCGCAGTTTCCAGAAAAGACAAGAGACTATCGATCGACCGCCTTTGGGGCCCGATGGTAAACCGATGAGATCCCAAGTCTTCGCTCAGGACAATCCCTATGCGGTTCCTTTGAGCGATGCGGAACAAAACATACTTTCCATAGCGAAAATGGCTGAAAAGTACGACGCGAACCTTTTGCTGGTCGCACAACACATCGCTCAAAAATCCTTCAATGATCTGTCCGAATATTGGGCGATGGAGAAACGGTTGGCGAGCAACAACGACCGGATTTATTTTTTCGATCCGACTCCGACTTTGAAACGATATCCCGATTCCCTTTTGTTGGTTGATAATAATCATTTTTCCAAAAGAGGACATATCGAATTGTCTCGATTGCTCTCGACCGAAATCGGTCGTTTATTGACCGATAATCAATAAAAGAGAGCTCTTTTGTCTTTTGTTTCAGGAAGGGCTGTATAAGCACTAATGGTTTTCAGGGGAGTATGTATGGAAACGATTCGTGCGTTTGATGATCACCGCGAGCGATGGAAAGAAAGACGAGGACGGGAACCCAAAGCGTGGGATGCATTGCGAAAAGAGTTTCATTCTATATTTCGTGACCGAACAGCCGAAGAATATATGTTCCTTCTCGCAGATTACCCAGATATCCTCACATCGTTTCTGTCGCGTAATCATTATGGAAATATAACGTTTAAACACAAAGCGCTTTCCTTTCGGAAAAATACACGCCGGGACTTTTTGGCTCACCTGCTCGAAACACCCCGTTTGCATTCATATATTCAAAGTTCTGAACTGGACTCTCTATTCTTCAAAGAGTATGCGGACGCTATTTTCAGCGAACTGGGCGATATCGAAAAGAGAGCTCTTTTGGCCATGTCTTTGCGGAGTACCGATATTGAGACCGGTGATGCGATACTTGGCCAAACGGCCGAGATATCCAATCGAGAAGGGACTCCCGCGTCGGCTGGCGTTCGATTCTCTGCTCCGAGTGGATGTTATTTTTATCGGCAATCGACTCCTTTGAGAGCCTTTCGGTATCCGGTAACGCAGACCTTGTTTCACGATATTATGGGGTACAATCCAAGCCTCAAAGTGGGTTGTACGCGCCCCGTACACAATGTTGGTTGGGGAGTGGCTGTATTGTTTTGCAATCGTCTTTCGATTCGTCACGGTTTGAAGCCATATTATGAATTGCCCGACCGCTTCGAGGAATGGTTGTTGGAAGCTGAGATTGGAGATTACACGTCCTTAGAAGCCGTCTCGGGTCGTGTAATGCAAGCGAGTTCAGGGCTTGGGTTTCGTCTTCCCTTTGAAGAAGAATGGGAATATATGGCGCGAGCGGGTACGGAGAACATCTTTTCCGGAAGCGATTTTCCGGAACGGGTCGCGATCTTTGGGAAAAAGAGTGTATTGGGTCCTTTTCCCGTAGCGCAAAGAAAGAAAAATGCATTTTCTCTCCACGACATGAGCGGAAATATTCAAGAGTGGTGCGCCAGTCGTTCCGTGAACGGTTTCGCCCTTCGTGGAGGGGATTGGAGTTCGAAAAAAATGGATGTGTGCGTACACGTACATCGTCGACCTACGAAATATTTACGAGAGAAGCATTTGGGCTTTAGGCCAGTTCGTACCGTATCAAGCCCGGTACAACGATTTCGCGACTGGAAAGGTTTTATGGCGCTATGGAAGCGAGCCGAAGATCCCACAACGTTGGTGCGGGAGGTCTTATATTCGAATACGAACTTTGCCACTCGCTATAAACGTCGTCTGGAAAGATTAATGGAGCATTAATCTTCGATCTCGATCGGGGGATGGTCTTTGAGGTGTGTAATTACATCCTCGATGTGATCGTATATACCCAGCATGTTGTGGTAGGTTTTACCGCGCGATAGATTTTGAAGGAGCGGGTATACCTCTTTTTTCTTCGTCCAATAGTCGGTGTCGAAAAAGATCATGGACGAGATGTGTTTGCACGTTCCGTAGTGGTTTTGACAAGCGTCTTGAAAGATCTCTTGAATGGTTCCTGCACTACCGGGTGCATAAATGATTCCACCAAAGCAAATGCTTAATATCCCTTCTTCTCGGATGCTGTTCGCGAAATACTTGGCGATAAAGGTCGCGAAAAGATTACTGGGTTCGTGTCCATAAAACCAGGTCGGAACGCCCAGACTATCGGCGCCGTTCGGCCAGCGTTTGCGAATTTCGAGGGCGGAGTCAAACCAACGGGGATGCTTGTAACTGGGGGCCTCTTGGAGCACGTTGAGAGCCGCTTCCAAATCGTGTAGCGGATATGGAGACAAGTATGCGCCGAGGTTGGCGGCTTCCATTGCTCCGGGGCCGCCACCCGTCACGACGAAATAGCCCGATTGCGTAAGACGATAACCCAATTTTGCAATGGTTCGAAAGGTTTCGTTGTCTCGTTTGCATGAATGCCCTCCCATAATACCCACCGCACGAAACCGGCGCCCTTCTTGGGAAAGCATCTGTTCGAGGGCATCATCGATGGCGTGATCGTGTATACGCTCGAGTAGAGTCGAGATCACCTGGTTTCGTTTGGTTTCTTTGAAGCAACGATAAATGTTTCCATCGACACTGCTTTTAAAAAAACTGTTGTAATCTCCGGGTACATAGCCTTCCAGCAGCTCCTCGATATGGTACAAAGAAGGACGAAAAGGATTGAAGGGTAAAGAGGGCATGAAAGGAAAGATAATCCCACCATGCTCATAAATGTATTGTGCGCTGGCTGAACTAAGCTGACACCCCAAAAAGAAGGTATTCTCTAATGCTGAAGAGATAAGAAGTTCTTCATGGGCTCTGAGATCCAAACCTTGTATGGCTACGTTTCGTAG
>JAYYRF010000255.1:0-3399 GCA_036127535.1 Myxococcota bacterium
TATTTTGTCGCTTTCAAATATACCATTGAGAACCAAAGAACGCTCAGAAACGGATCCGCTTACGTTTTGTGGAGGGCCAGCGGTGTTCAATCCTGAACCCTTGGTATACTTCATGGACTTTTTTGTTTTCGGCGATGGGGAGGACATTGTTGTTGAAATCGCAGAAGTGCTCCGTCAGCACAGTAAACGAGCAGACAGACTCCTCGCTTTGTCCAAAATAGAGGGGATTTACGTACCTGCGTTGTATCCGACGCAGCTCATGCCAAACGGGGAAATCCATCCGAGCAAAGAGGTTCCCAAGATCCGAAAGAGAATCGCGCGTGATTTAAATACGTCGACGTTTCCGGTCAATTACATTGTTCCTTTTACAAAGCAGGTTCACGACCGAGTATCTTTGGAAGTCTTGCGCGGATGCACCCAAGGCTGTCGTTTTTGTCAGGCGGGTATGACCACACGTCCGGTTCGAGAACGCACAATTGAGAATATTGAAACGCTAATGGAGAGAACGCTGGATGCCACAGGGTACGAAGAGGTGTCTTTGGTTTCCCTCTCGACATGCGATTACTCCCAAGTACGAAATATGGTGCAGCGCGTGGTCAGCAAAGCCACACCCAACCGGGTATCCGTTACCCTTCCGTCTCTACGACTCGACTCTTTTAGTGTAGAACTAGCGGATATGGTCGCAGGAATACGGCGTTCAGGTCTTACGTTCGCACCCGAGGCTGCTTCCCCCAGACTACGCTCTGTAATCAACAAGTGGATACCGGACGAGGAGCTACTCAACATGTCTGCGCAGGCGTATAAACTCGGATGGGATCACGTAAAACTCTACTTTATGATCGGATTGCCTACCGAAAGGGATGATGATGTCGATGCGATCGCCGACTTGACCATTCGGACGCTTCAGGAGGGTAGAAAGCATAATCCCAAGGCAAAGGTCAATACCGGAGTTTCTACCTTCGTTCCAAAACCGTTCACACCCTTTCAGTGGGCACCGCAAATTCTACCCGAAGAGACCATTCGGCGTCAGGCGATTTTATCCGCAAAATTTCACAAGATACCGGCGATTAAATTTGGACGTCACGAACCCGAAGAAACCTTTTTGGAGGGACTGGTGTCCCGTGCTGACAGGAGAGCAGGCGATTTGCTCGAAAAAGCATTTTTATTGGGTTGTCGGTTTGATGCCTGGGATGAACATCGAAATATGGAGCTTTGGTATAAAGCGATTGAAGAATGCGATTTTGATGTCGAGTTTCAGTTTCGGGAACGGCATCTCGACGAGCCGCTACCGTGGGATCATATCGATATTCTTATCGATAAGAAATGGTTTCAAGATGATTGGAATCGAGCGGTTGCTCTCAAACACGCCCAAGATTGCCGTCACTCTAAATGTCACCGCTGCGGTGTCATCGATCACGAGCGAGCATTGTGCGCCCATATGTTGCGTAACTCCATTGAAGGCCGTAAAATCGAACGAAATTTTGAACGTGTTTCCAATCCCTATTTGATCGAATCGCCGGCTCCTGGAGAACCTCCCAAGAGAATCGATGAAAAGCAGTCTGTGCAAAGATTGGTTTTTCGTATTGGAATAACCGGAGAGCCACGGTTTTTGGGGCATTTAGAGAGTTTAAACGCATGGGTGCGAACCATACGCAGAGCGAAACTACCCATTGCCTACTCGAAGGGATTCCATCCTCATCCAAAATTGGCCTTTGAATCGGCAAGGCCTGTTGGGGAGCAATCTTTGGCTTGCTACATGGACATACAACTAACGGAAAGAGTACCTCTTTCCAAGGCTCTAGAGAGTCTTCAGCGTGCCGCAGCCCCTGGGTTTCGGATCTTGGGTGTGCAAGAAGTGTCTTTGCGGTCGCCTGCCTTGATGGGTACCGTTGCGGGCATGGACTATTTATTCTATCTTCGAATCGACCCGACTGTTTTATCGGAAAAGGTCAAATCATTAATGGAGATGGATATTATTGAAATCACGCGATTGAAAAAGAGAAAGAAGAGACGAAGGGGAAGTCGGAACAATCTGCGCACCTTCAATGCACGACCCCATTTTTCATCGATGCGTGTTGGAGTGCCTCCCCATTGGGAAGAGCAAGAAGGTTGGGCTTCGCTCCAAGTAAGTATCGATAGAATCGATGAGCGAGGTGTTCGTACGTTCGAACTTCTCAAGTTGTTGGGCATTCCCCAAAAAGATGCCGTCTCAATTCGACTCGCAACGCGTTTTCAGCATCCTGAACTCCAGGGTCAGGCGGTGGTGAATACGACTGAAATGGTTACCATACTGTAATAAGAGGGATGTATGTTTGTTTTAACTGAGGAACAAGAAGAGATTAAGCAAGGCGCCAAGGAATCCGCAGAAAGAATCCTGTCGGAGACCGCGAAGGAAGATGATGAAAGCGAAATTTTTCGACCTGCCTATATGAAGCAACTGGGAGAAGATGGTTATTGTGGCATTCCGACCGCTGAACGCTATGATGGCTATGGCGCGGGTTATCTTGAATATGCACTCGTACTCGAGGAAATCGCCAAAGTTTCTGCCAGTTATGCGGTAAGTGTTGCGGTAAGTGGGCTTCCACAAGTAATTTTAGCGGAGTTTGGGACGGATGCCCAAAGAGAGCGCTGGATGCCGGGCTTGGCTACGGGCGATTTGCTCGGTGCTTTTGCTCTTTCCGAGCCTGATTCCGGATCCGATGCCGCCTCTTTGCAAACCTCGGCCGTCTTACACGGAGACAAATATGTTCTCAACGGGCGTAAGTTTTGGATCACCCATGGTGGTTTTGCTGATGTTTATGTTGTAATGGCACGAACCGGTGGAAGTGGCCCCAAAGGAGTGAGCTCCTTTCTAATGCCGAAAGACGCACCCGGTTTGAGTTTTGGCAAAAAAGAAGAGAAGATGGGACTCCGTGCTTCTCCGACGGTTGAGATGGTCATTGAGGATGTTGCTTTACCCGTAAGTGCGCGCATTGGACCGGAAGGAATCGGTTTTAACGTTGCGATGACGGCTTTAAATTCCGGCAGGATTACCATTGGCGCCATCGCCGTTGGACTGGCACAAGCGGCCTTGGAGCAAGCGAGTTCCTATGCGTGTATTCGCAAGCAGTTCAACAAACAGATCATCGATTTTCAAGGTGTTGGTTTTATGTTGGCTGATATGGCGATGCAAACCGAGGCTGCCCGTCTCTTGGTTCACAAAGCGGCCTATCTGAAAGATAACGGATTCAACTTCATGGAGACCGCTTCCATGGCAAAGTGCTATGCCACGGATGCCGCGATGTCCGTATGTACTGACGCGGTTCAGGTCTTCGGTGGGTACGGGTATACCCGTGAATATCCAGTAGAACGCTACATGCGGGATGCGAAGGTTATGCAAATTGTAGAAGGAACCAATCA
>JAYYRF010000256.1:0-4563 GCA_036127535.1 Myxococcota bacterium
TCTCTGAGATTTGCGGCGTGTTTACGCCACTGTCCCATAGCATGAGGGTAAATCGGTTGTCGAACCTGGAACAGACTGGGCGTATGCACCGCGCGCTGGTTATCGTAGAATTGCAAACAACCATCGTGCCAAGGTAGATCACAATACTCCAGCAGGGCTCGTACTTGTGCTTCGGTATCTTTTACGAGGTTTTCGTAGTGTATCTCATAAAAAGCTTGGGGGATGGTTTCGCGCCAATGCGCGAACAAGCGTCTGGAAATCCCATAAAACAACCCCAATTCCTCGAGATCATAGGTGTAGGGATGATGACCGGTAAAATTCTGACGATACATCGACCAACATGTATCCATTGGATTTCGGAGGCACAGTACGATTTTCGCGTGTGGGAAGAGCAAATGAATCAATCCCAAAAAATAAAAATTGTGTGGAAGTTTGTCACAAATATACTTTGCGCTCGGCGCATATTTGGATTGCGTTCTTTGGTATAGCTTGGCCATTTCTATACAATCTTCTACCGAACACTCCGTCGCAAAATCGGGGTAAGGATTTTGATTCGACTCTGTTTCGTATATGTCCACTATTTTGGGCAAGGTATTGCACTCTCCCGCTCCAAATACCTGGGGATGACTCGAGAGAATCTGCTCCACGAGAGTGGTTCCGGAGCGCATCATACCGACAATGAAAATGGGGGGATTGCCGTGTGCGGGAATTGGTGAACGAGATGAAAAGAATTGAGAACAAAAAACGTTTTTGATCTTATCTACGTGTGAACGGGTATCCGCTATGGAATAGTCATATTGCTTTCTCCGCAAACGATTGGCGGCGCGATAGTAGCGGAAGGACTGTTCATACTGCTCCAAGTCATCGTATATTTTTCCGAGCCCAAACGCGAGATAGACTTTTTTCTCTTCCGCCAATTCTTGTGAATGGTATAGACTCTCCATCGCTTCCACTTCGTCGGTTTTGGTCTGAAACGTTGTGCGAAGCGCAATTTGAAGATGTGATTCAACATATTCTGGATGAAGAGACACGGCTTTACGGTAGCAAACGAGCCCTTCTTCTTTTTGGTTTCGAATCAGCAATAGGTTCCCAAGATTGTGATAGGCTTGTGCAAATTCCGGATCGCATTGAATGCTCCGGCGATAACACGCGATGGCCGCATCTCGTTCCGGGGGAATCGCTGATTGGAGTAAGTTACCCAAGTTGTAGTGTGCAAACGCGTTATCCGGGTTTTGTCGAAGTGATTCTGTAAGATGAAAGTGCGAGCGTTGATAGTCTTCAAGAGTGCAATACAAAACCCCCAATTCATTGTGAAGCTCGGGTTGATCGGGATTGTTGGATACAGAGCGACACCACGCTTCCAAGGCCTCTACTTGTTGCCCGTCTTTTAGAAGACAACGGCCGATTTTCGTATACGCCTCGCTTTGAGCGGGATCGATCTCGATCGAGCGTTTGTAGGCGACGATCGCAGCGCTAAGATGGCCTTGTTTATCAAAAATAGTACCGATGGCAGTGTGAGCCGATGCCAGCGTTGGATTTTGAAGAACGATCTCTTGATACTGAAGTTGTGCGAGCACCCATTCCTCGAGTTCAAAAAGGATAGAGGCATAGAGCATGCGAACATCTTCAGAATCCGGAAGAAGCGCCAGGGCTTTCAGGGCGTACATCTTCGCCTCTGGAAAGCGGCCGGCCTTTTTGAGAAGCAAAGACACCGAATAGTAGGCATGGGCATGCTGTTCATCGAGTTGTAGAACCTGAAAGTAGGCATGCAACGCTTCTTCTACAAGATCTTGGATTTCTAACGCCTGTCCGAGACCAAAATATGCGTCCGGAGAAGTCGGATCTTGCTCGATGGAATGCTGATAGGAGATTACCGCCTCCGGATAGTGGTTCAGTTTATATTGCACAGCCCCCAAGCTGCAGAATGCCGTGGCATTGTTCGGATTCAAAGAGCAGAGCTTTTGGAGATAAGGCAAAGCCAACCCCGGTTCGTCCCGTTCGTGGTAGAAAAGCCCGAGAAGATGCATGGCATCTTCCCGTTCCGGATTTTCCTTTAAAACATGTATACACGTTTCAATAGCGCGATCTAACTGACCATTACGAAACAACGATACCGCATCGTAGAGAGGATCTTTATCGGGTGGCATATAAACTAAAACGAAGCGCCGATCGTCTGCTTAAGGGCTTCTTCAACACACACACGATCTGTACAGGAACGTCCTTGCTGCTCGGCCTCCTTGTGTGCCTGCCCCAAGCTCTTGATCAAAAGTGGGGTTCCTTTAAGTATCTCCTCGTCGTAGAATTGCATAATTGACGCAAGGTCAAGCTGTTTCAACGAAGCAATGATCTGTGCCTTGCGATCAAATTGTTCCACGTCCAAAGCCAAGTTGGTCGCCCAACGACCGTAACGGGCTACAAATCCCGTATCCTTTGCGGAGAGTTTTGCGACCAGTCCAGCCATTTCATTTTGAAAACGTTCCTCCGACAACTCGGCCAAAACGGTTCGCTGTTCCACCAAAAAAGCATTGATTCTCTTTTCGATATCGTCCGGATCCGTGGCCGTAGATTGAATCCCAAAAATGCTCGAAGAGAGCATAAAGCGTCGATTATAATACGCGCCGACGATGTACCCAAGCTGCTGTTTGGTTCGCAATTCGGTAAAGAAAGCGGCTTTGAGCAATTGATTCAACGCCAAATGTTTGGCTTGCTCCCCATAAGAGGCCTGTGAAGCTTGATAAACAGCAAGGAATACAGAATCGTTGTGCTCGATGGACATCGAAAGACTCACGGGCTTATCAATTTTTCGAAGCATGGGTTTTTGAAGAGAAGACTCGGCCAAAATCAATCCGGACTCCTGTTCCGTCAATTTTGCGAGAGACAAAGCCTCTTCCCGAGTCGCGTTCCCATAAATGAGCATCCGGAGCGCGCCCGTTTTGTATGCCTGTTGAACCGTATCTAACGTCGAACTTCGCTGCGCCGCTTTCAAGTAACGCAACGCCTCTTCCGTCGGAATCGTTTGGGGGTCTACAATTTCTCCGACCATGCGGTAGGCTTGGTTAAAGGGTCGATCCTTACTTCGGTTTTCGTAGTTACGAACAAGAGACTCTTTGGCGATCGCAAATTCGTTATCGCTGAAGTCTCGTACTTTTAGCGAACGAAAGAGCTCGGACAACATTTTCTCTTGCAGTTCGTTGTAGCCTTCCACATATAACTTTATCCCGGTTTTCGTGGTACCAACTCCCAAACGCGATCCGGCAAGCAATTGTTGATAATTGTCTTTCTCTAAACGTTTACGCATCATTTTCACCCAAAGGAGTTGGTGTATACGCGCTTCATGTGAGGCCTCAAAGGCCGGGATGCGATATTCAACTTCCGTACGAATCTTGGGGAGGGCAAACGTTGTATCGTGGTGATGCCAAACGACCAATCCTGGCTTTTCGACTATTTTTTGGGGAATTGAATCCGATGCGTCATTCGGCTGTAATTTTACGTTTTGTGGGATATATGGATTGGCGCTGGGCAAAGAGAGCTGGGAATCTATGGGAGAATTCCCCCATCGCTGAATCAACTCGGGGTCTATTTTCTCAATGCTGTAAGACGTTTGGTACAACGATTCAATTTTGTCACCCTGATAATCAGGGCTGCGCAAGAAGATCCGTATGTTGTCCAAATTGAGGCAATTCAGATGCGAGACGACCACGGCCGGATCGTATTCGGTATAGGCTGCACGATAATCGAGTACATGTTGGGGTGGATACAGAAGCAAATTCCGTGCAGCCTCGGTCACGGTGCTGGATGCCGGTTTTGGATCTGCATATTGAAAGCTGAGGGAGTCCAGCACTCGATTTTCTGAGAAGTAAAGAGAGAGATCCTCTTTCTGCTGTACGAGTCGAATGTATTGATAGCTGTAATCCACGACCGATTCCCAATGTTCAAAACCCGCTTTGGTCAGTTCCATTCTCATCGAATACAGCGTGTGATCTTCTGCACCAGAATCACCCACCATTAAGCTTTCGATCCATCCTTTCTTCTTGAGCAGTGCCGCCAGCGAGCCATCCCCTTCGTGCCCGAGGAGACCTGAGAGGAGATGCTCCGTATGTAGCTTGAAGGAATCCAGTTTAGACGGCGCAGCAAACTGCAATTCTAAACTGCGATTGTTTTTGAGATTTTGTAGGGATATCAATACTTGCTTTTGCGCTTCCGTAAAAATGGGCACAGCAGCGCGCTGCGCACCCTTGCCATTGGTCGGTACAGCGGAGAACATGGTCTTCGCCATGGTTTGCAGGGTGTCGAGATCTTGTTGTCCAATAATCGCCAATGCCATACGGGAAGCGGAGTATTCCGCATCATAAAATGTCTTCAGGTCATCCCAAACTGGATTGGTTTCATCCGAAAGCGTTTCTGCGTTTCCGACGGAAAACTTATAAAACGGGTGTTCGGGATTGCTCGTTTTGCGACGAACTTCACGGTTTCGACGAACATCTTCTTTTAACTTGAGCTGATATTCAGAGTTTACGGCCTTTCTTTCACGCTGAACAAATTCAGGATCGAGTTTTGGGGAAA
>JAYYRF010000257.1:0-2842 GCA_036127535.1 Myxococcota bacterium
ATAGGGACGAGGCAAATGTCGATACCGCTATCCTTTGCGGCTTGAATGAGGGATTCACCCATAGCAGCTGGATTCCTATATGGCGTTCCGTCGGGCGCATGGTGCAGGTAATGAAACTCGACGACGGTTCCAAATCCACACTGTAATAATGAGCGATACAGGCGTAGTGCGATTGTATACAGAGAATCGGGAGAGGTTTGAAGGGCTAGATCGTACATTCGCTCCCTCCAAGACCAAAAGTTGTCTCCCTTTGCACCGACCGGAAGGTTCTCCGTTTCACCGATCATAGCGTACTGAAAGGCATGGGAATGTGAATTCACAAACGAGGGGACGGCCAAACCGGAAAAAACGTCGGCGCCTTGGTATTGAAAGGATGGCAAAGATGAAATGGATTGTATGGTACCGTCATGACTGAGTGTGAAAAGTGCATTTTCTATCCATTGACCGTTGCTGTACGCCGCTTTGTATAAGAGCTTTTTCATGCCATCGCCTCGATGAGCCTTTGAAAGACGATGCGGAGGAGCTGCTGTACGGAAGAGGCTTTTTGCACATCCCAAATGCCTCTCTCCTCATCCATATATATGCGTTGTGACATTTCCAATTGGAGCGTATGAATTCCGGATTGCGGATGTCCATAGTGCCGTGTGATATATCCACCTTTGAACGGTGAATTGTGTGAGGCCGTGTAAGTTGACTGCCTCAATACCTCCCAACAAGCTTCAATGAGTTGGGGAGAGGCCGTTTTTTGATCGTTGTTGCCCAATATTAAATCGGGAAAGGGCTCCGCGTGCAGTTTGGGTACGTGGTGCCGTATAGAGTGGGCATCGAAGAGAAGAACCGATTCGTGTCTCTCTTTGAGTTCCGCGAGTTTGGCTTGGATGGCGTTGTGATACGGCTGGAAATAGGTTCGTATGCGTGTTTTTTTTTCCTCTTCGCTGGGAGGGTCACGGTATAAATCCTTCCCCTCAAAGCTTTGAAGGGGGATTGGGCCGGTGATCAGACGGCCGTCGCTGTACAGAGGTTTTGCTTTGGGATCGCGGTTTAAGTCGACAACGTATCGAGAGAGGTTGGCTTTAATCACGCCGATTCCCAGTTCAGGAGCAAAGGTATATAGTTTGTCCACAAACCAGTCTGTATCCGGCGGATGGGTTTGGAAGGGGGACTGAAGGACTCCATGGCTCCACTCTTCCGGGAAAGCGGTTCCTGCGTGCGGAACGCTGATCAAAATGGGAACGCCTCTTTTTTGGGGTGGAGAATAGGAAAAGACAGAGGTCATGAGCGCGGTTGTAACGGGTGGGTATTAAAGAATCCGCATATGATCAATTTTACTCGTGGGAACGAAGATCTGAATCGAGGTGCCTTTTTGTTCCACCCGTTCTTGTTCGTGAGGAGATTTTTTTTCGATCGAATAATAGGTGGATGTTTCAATATACACGCCGCCGCGACCTTCTTCTTGTAAGGTGCCTACGATAATGCTCGCTTTGGCGGGTATTGGATCATCGGTTCCTCTTAAGGTCAGCAGTGGTGTTTTTAGATAGAGGGCAACTTTCTTCATTTTGACTCCAGGCTTGTTTCCAACGTATGCAGAACCAGCAGATATTTCAATGTTTATCAACAATGTTCTACAAAGCCGTTTGCGAAACCAGCGACATGTTTGATCACCCTCTGATTTCCTCCGGTTCCCTCATTCCGATCCCGATGGGGTAGTCTCTTGGCGCGGTCAATCTCGTTTGACGGTGGCAAGAATCGAACGAGTGTCGATTTCGAACATCGATGGACAGCATCGGTTATGTTCTACCTACATTTTTATATTTGAAATCGTGATGATTACGCGGCGTCATTACGAAAGTGAAGAAGCTTCTTCACCAAATAATCCCTTATAACATTATAAATTCTTACAATTGTGTCGAGTGAATATATGTACCCATTTGGAGATGTGAAGATGAAAAAGATTCTTTATTCCCTCTCATTTATATTTGCATTCTTGCCCAAAGCGCATGCGAGCAAGAACGCTTTGTCCCTAGAGTTTGGTGCAGGACATCCCTTTCCACTGTGCCTCCAACTGGATATTTTGCAAGAAGACTTTTGCGGTCCCGGTGTAAACCCGCGTCTTGCAACCCGATTGGAATGGCGTGACTTTTCTCCGGATGGTCGATTCTATCCTGTCTTCGGCGTGGAATATCGACGTATCGTAACAGATGCTGCGAATCTGGGAATTTATGTCGCTTCTGATGAAGTGCTTCTAACCGCACAGGTCGTGAATGTGGCCCCTCGTTCCAGTGGAAGATACTTTCGTGGTGGATTTACGTTGGGATTGATACGTTCTGGACGCCTTACCATGGCTATGATGGAAGGATTGGATTGTGAAGAGTCGTGTAGCCAACTGGGGTCTGCGGGGAAAATACTGATACCACTAACCCCGCTTGCGGGTCTTGCTTCCGGTTTAGGACTGGAGTTTGGTGGTGGTTATCAGTGGGAAGGGTTTTCAACAGGGCTGCATGTGATGACGGATTTCTTCCTTTTCTCGGTCGAGATACGCACTTCTTACCAATTTCCTCTGTAGACGTATACAGGTCGCTGCTGGATTATGTTTCCAAGATTGTCTCGCGGAGCTCCATTAGCAAGACAGCTAGCCGGTTACAACCGATTCCGTTGTATGTAATCCCCCAATAGTGGTCATTTTTTATGCTCAAAAGAGGATGGGGTGCCGTTGAAAGTAAGAGGGTTCTCAAAGAGTCGTCGGCGGTAAATTTTTGACGGATAGCCACTCTCATGACCTCATCCCTTTGCGCGTCCCAAGCGTCCGCATCGAAAGGGTAGGGCTTTTGCGCTTGATAATACG
>JAYYRF010000258.1:0-3330 GCA_036127535.1 Myxococcota bacterium
AAGATGACGGATTTTGGTATCGCTCGCATCGATGATGGTCGAACCAGCATCACCAAGACAGGGGCGATGATGGGAACGGTATCCTATATGGCTCCAGAACAGCGTCTTAGTGCACGAAGAGCATCGGTGCAGTCTGATATATACTCCTTGGGAGCCAGTCTTTTTGTTTTGATGGAAAAGGGGAGTACGGTAGAAATCTTTATGGAGGAGAAGCAGGCTGTACTTTTTGCGGATTTAAAACCGGAAATGCAGGAATTCCTAAAGAAGGCTTGTCACGCTTCTCCCAAGAATCGTTTTCAAAACACGGATGAGATGATAGAGGCATTGGAAAGTCTCAAAGCCTTATACGATGAGCCAATGGAATCCAGTATGCCTTTGTTCGTCAAACGAGATCTTGAAATCAAGATGGATTCTCAACAGGTGACCGAGATAACCGCTCTCATTTCCTCTATGGAAGACCCCTCCAAAGATGAGGAACCCTCATCAAAAGGGGATTCCGATACCAATGAAGATTCTGATCACGAGTTGGTCGAAACCAACGACGTTATTGAGCATACAGACGACTCTTTTAACGACCCTTCGATATATCCGGCTTCTCATCTCGAGTCAAAGTCGGAGTTTTTCAAGCGGAAAAAGATTGTTTTTGATCCCAGTTCCGTTCAAACGGTTGCCAAAGAAGAGAGCAATAAGACCATTCTCTTTCCAGAGCCAGAAGAAGAGGACGAGTTGGAACATGCGGAACAGATTCCGCAAAAAAAACATTCCCAAAAGCAACCGAACAGTCGGAAGAGTGTAGACCCTCCACCCACCCAAGAAGAAAAATCGTTGGGACAGTCCCCCGTAGTTTTGTTGGTCGGCTTCATTTTAATCGCAGCCGCCGTCTTTTTTGGTTTATCGGATAGGGGCGCGAAAGGTACGCTGATTCTCGACAGTCGGCCGAGCAGTCAGATTGAAATTTCCGGACAAGTTTTTTTCACTCCGGTCGAATTACCCGTATCGGCTGGGGTGCATGAAATACGGCTGACAACGGACTCCAATGATAGCCACCAGACATCGCTCACGATACAAGATGGCATGAAGCAGACCTACTGCTGGGATTTTGAGAGCAAAACCCGTTGCAATACCAAATGAGTATTACAGACTCGGACAGTGCAGTGTAATGTGAAAGCATTTTTGACGGTACTCCTTGATTCCGACCAAACGCTTGGCGTCTCTAAATTCCAGCAGGGTTTGTTCTAGGGTATCGACCAATACCTCGTAAGAGGGAGAGATACCGATATGGGAATCTCCTTTCGGAAACCGAGCATAGGAGATATCGATGGTCGAACCCAGTAGGTGTGCCGAATTCTTGGCCGCGTTTGCATTTCCTTTGGAAAGCTGGATCTGCGACTTCTGAGAGCGGGTCAACGATGTTATTCGTAACTTTCTCGATTGATAGCCTTTGGATTTCAGTTTTTTCTGAAATCGATGCCCAATGTCATCCAACAGATTCTTTGCGTTGGGTGTTAAGTATGGTTTGGAATGCGTCATCGTGGCCAGCGTGTAAGCATGGTTACTTTCCACCGAAACCAAGCCCTCGGTCTGGGAAATCTCAGATAGCAATGATTTTGGTAAGGCGAGCTTACGGTCTTTCGCAATGCAGTTTGCGTGCTTGAGATGTTTATGGTTGTGGTCTCGCATTGCGCTTGTGTCCAGCTTGGTGGATACAAAACAGCCTACATAAACAGAAAAAAGGGAGGAGATCATGAGCATTCTTTTTTTCATTGCGCGTCCGAGATTTCGAGTAGTCGGATAGACAATCCCTTTGGAGAATGGGTTCACAATTAAATCAAATTTAAGACGGCATTTCCCCTTTCGATCGTACCGTTCCCAAGCGGGCTTCTCGATTTCGGAAACAATCTGCTAAAGACAGTCTTTCGAAGTCTATCTTTATGGGCTCTTCCCGCGACCAACTGAGTATCGGAGAACGCAGACGTTTTATGTGATGAATCAAGTATTCGAGCATTTCAGCAGACGAAAGGATAGGATTTTCGGGGTCGTCCGATTTACGAATCCTTAAATTTCGAGTAACTTAACCCTACATTTCATCGAGGTGACCATGAATCCTTTCTTCCACTCTTATCAGACTCCGTACAATATACCTCCCTTCGAAAAGATTGAAGACGCTCATTTCCGAGAGGCCTTCATAGAGGGGATGCGAGAGCAAGAGCTAGAGTATGAGAAGATCGAAAACAATCTCGATACCCCCACCTTTGAAAATACGCTTTTGGCGATTGAGAGAAGCGGGTCTCTCTTGAAAAAGGTATCGAGTGTTTTTGATAATTTGGTGGCCGCGAATACAAACGATACGCTCAATGCCCTTGATGTGGAGTTAACACCCAAAAGAGCCGAGCATCGAAACCGTTTTTGGCTGAGTACCGACATGTTTGCGCGCATTGATGCCCTCTATCAAAGCCGAGATCAACTGGGACTTACTCCTGAACAACGGCGTCTTTTGGAAGAGAGGCACCGAACGTTTGTACAAAAAGGGGTTCAACTACCCGTTGAGAAGAGAGCCCGTCTCAAGGAGATCTCGAAACGGGTTTCATCGTTGCAGGTCGCATTTCAACAAAACTTGCTTAAGGAAAAGCAAAATTACAATCTAATTGTAGAGACGATCGAAGAATTGGAAGGCATCCCTGCAGACATCGTAGCGGCCGCTTCGGAAACAGCCGCGCGGGCTGGTCATGCCGGCAAATGGATTTTTAAAGCAACCCAGGGGACATTGTATGCGGTTTTGACCTATGCACAAAACCGAAATCTTCGGAAAGAACTTTATGAGGCATATGTGAACCGTGGAAATCGAGGGGACGAGTATGACAACAATGCAATCGCGGTGGAAATGGCATCTCTTCGTTTGGAAAGTGCCCAAATATTAGGCTATGCAAACTATGCGGAATACGGTTTGTCCGGCACGATGGCCAAAACGTCCGATCGGGTTTTGTCTTTATTGAAGTCGGTTTGGACACCTGCGATTCGTCGAGCCAAACAAGAAAGAGCCGAAATGCAGCGTTTGATGGGGGATGAAACGTTTCAAAGTTGGGATTGGTGGTTTTATGCCGAGAAGATTCGCAAAGCAAAATACGACATTTCCGAAAACTCCGTTCGCCCGTACTTTACCATTGACAATGTACGCGACGGTGCTTTTTCGGTTGCGCAAAAGCTGTTTGGAATTCGTTTCGTCGAAAGAGATGATTTGCCCAAGTATCACGAAGATGTCCGAACGTTTGAGGTCAAAGACCGTTCAGATACTGTGATTGGCCTCTTTTATTGCGACTACTTCACACGCCC
>JAYYRF010000259.1:0-3011 GCA_036127535.1 Myxococcota bacterium
TGATGGTAAAGTAGAGGTTATCGCAATAAACGACGATAAGCAGGTGGAAGCCGTTGACGGTGCAACGGGTCAAACAGAGTGGGTGTCAAATGCGTTTTTAGACAACACCTACCCTCATATTATTGTCGCAGACATATATGCCGATGGTGAACCCGAAGTCATTGCAGATAATAGTCTCATCAATGGTACGACCGGCGAATTAATTTGGCAAACGTATCTTCCTGAGCTGTTTCTCGGTCGAATGCCGGCAGTTGGTGATATTAATCTCGACGGTCGACAAGAGATTATTATTGGAAACCGATGCTTAAATCCGGACGGTTCGATCGCATGGGAATCCTCAATTATGGGTGATTATGGGCATTGGGCGGCCATACTAAATTACGACGGGGATATACAAGGTGAAGTTGCGATGATCGGCGCAGGTTACTTGGGCTTTTATGATCCCGATGGAACAGAACTCTACAAAACCAACGCCGGAACGGGACAACCGGGTCCTCCTTGCGTAGCCGACTTTGATGGAGATGGTACAGCAGAAATTGCATGGGCTTCGAGTAGTCTGTTCAACATGTTTGAATTGGACGGTTCAATTCGATGGACGGCCAGTATCTCTGATTCTTCAGGCCTCGCGTCTTGCTCGGGATACGATATTGATGGAGATGGTGCGTACGAAGCTCTTTTTGCAGATGAAAACCAATTCTATATTTTTGACGGCTCCCAAGGAAGCGTACTCTTTTCACAGTCCGGACATGCATCAGGTACGATCTTTGAGTATCCAATCGTCGCAGACATCGACAACGATGACTCTGCAGAGATTCTGATTTCCAGTAATAATTTTAGACAATCGAATCCAAATGGATGGGCTGGTGTTACGGTTTTTGGACACGTGGGAGAGGGGTGGGCCAAAAGTGGGCCCACTTGGAATGTCCACGATTTTGCTGTCACCAATATCTATCCCGATGGCGGAATACCGAGCTCTCCCGAGCCTCCTTGGTTAATTCACAATGTGTATCGAGCTCGTCCGACCGAGGATGCCAAGGCGATCGATCTCTTCGCAGAAATTAGCGATCTTTGCTATGCGGGTTGTGAAGAAAATAGCATCGTACGGGTTGCAGCCGAATTGAGCAACCAAGGATTTTCTTCTATCAGAGAAGATATCCCTCTTTCCTTATTTCGAAAGGATGGGAGCTCTCTAACGTTCATCACCCAATCCTTAACCGAGGAACGAATCGATGCTGGTCAAAGGGGCTCTTCTGTAGAATTTGAGACGACGTACGCGTCCATTCAAGGAGCGGATGCTTTGGTCGTCCGCGCTGACGATTGGGGTTCTGGTTTTGGAGTAATCGACGAATGTGACGAATGGAACAACGGGATCGAATTCACTCCGCCGCCGTGTGAATAATATGTTTCTGGTGTTGGATTTTGAAAATCCATCTTTTGTATGTCGAGTAACTGCGCCAAAAGTGTCACATACAAGTGTCATGACGCGAGAGTCGTATCGGTTATGGTCTTCTTGATGTGTAGCGTGGAGTCGATATGAAAAAAACATTAGCAATGGTTATGGCCGGTGGGAAAGGCTCTCGTTTGGTTCCTCTCACATGCCATCGAGCAAAACCCGCCGTTCCTTTTGGAGGAAGATACCGAATCATAGATTTCGTTCTCTCCAATTTTATTAACTCCGGCTATCGAAATGTATATGTCCTGAGCCAATATATGGCAAGCAGTTTGATCTCCCACCTCAATCGAAACTGGAACCTAACCGGTATCACAGAAAATATAGAGGTGGTGCCAGCACAAATGCGCGTTGGGGAACACTGGTATAGAGGGACTGCCGATAGTATCTACCAAAACTTAAATCTGATCCGTGATTTCAAACCGGGACACGTCGCAATTTTTGGTGGGGATCACATTTACAAATTCGCCATAGATCAAATGGATCGTATTCATCAAGAATCCAATGCTGACCTCACCGTCGCGGCCTTTCCTGTACCCATTGAAGAAGCCCATCAATTTGGTGTCATTCAGGTCAACACACAAAATAAAATCATTGGATTCCAGGAAAAACCGCAGAACCCAGCCCCCATGCCAGGAAATCCAACCAAGGCGCTGGTCAGTATGGGAAATTATTTTTTCAAGAGTAATGTTTTGGAAGAAGCACTACTACAAGATGCAGAAAATCCAAACTCCAAACATGATTTTGGGCATAATATTATACCCAAACTCGTTCAAGAGGGAGCAGACGTTCGCATATACGATTTCTCTACGAACGTTATTCCAGGAGACCCGGAGCATGCCAGCCCCTACTGGAGAGATGTCGGAACCATTGAAAGTTATTTTCAAGCCAACATGGAACTCCGATCTGCCTTACCTGCACTCAACATGTACAACCGTCAGTGGAGAATTCGAACCGCACAAAGAGATTACCCCCCTGCTCGCTTTGTCAAGCATGCTGGGGACTTTACCAGCGTCGATATTATAGATTCACTTGTTTGCGAAGGTTCAATTGTATCATGCGATCAGATGATACAAAGCCTGATTGGGTATGACTGCTTTATTCATGCCGGCTCTCTCCTCAAGCAGAGTATCCTGTTTTCTGGATGCGATATCGGCACCAAATCACAGCTCAATCGAGTCATTTTGGATAAAAATTGTACCGTTGCTTCCGGAACAATTATTGGTGAGGATCGAGAAAAAGACGAGGAGAGGTTTCCCTTTATTACCCCCTCTGGAATCGTAGTGTTCCCCAAGGGCACACACGTTCCGGCAGAAGGCCCCATTGAATTCTCACACGACATGGCCTTTCTTCTGGAAAACGATAAATCCACCAAAGATATAATGAAGCAGTACAAAGATCGCTATATCGTAGCCGATCGAAACAAACACAGTCACGATTCCGCAGGCCCTCGTTATCGAAAGTTCGGTCCGAAGTAGATCAGGGTGATTTAAATGCAGAGATAGCCAAAGAGCCGATCTCTTTATAGCGAAGGTATTGTTCATAAGATGGCCAATAAGGA
>JAYYRF010000260.1:0-8920 GCA_036127535.1 Myxococcota bacterium
CGGAAGCTTCACAAGGGAGGTAGAACAAATCGGTTTCCACGATGCCGAAGCCATGCGAGAAGAGCTTCATGCCTTTTTCACGGAAGCGTGAGAGATCGAAAGCATACCGCGAAGCAAACGCAGCGAACGATATAGTTCTAACGGAATTTGTGGTATCAGGCGCAGCCACTTCATCGTACTCGATATACCGGTGTGATCATAAAAACCCGTGATGTAAACGCGCTCCTGACAATCACCCCATTCCCCAATCGAAAAAGCTTGTTGCCATGGTACCACCACGTCATCTCGTCCATGGGCAACGTGAACGGGCATTGTTATTCGCTTCAGATACGCTTTGGGGGACAGCCATTCTGTGCCTGGCACATCCCGAGAGAGGGTGTCCTCCACCAATTCAACCCCGCCTTCGGCAAGGGAGCAACCCATCAAAAAAATCTCTTGATCGGCTTCCACTAGCGTGGCGGCAATCCGCTGCGCAACCGGGCCATAGTCCTTGAGGTAACGCATGTCTTCTTTTTCCCACGTCTCATGAATAAAGTCGTACCAAGCTTGGATAAGATCGGATTCGTTTTGGAATTTACATTGCATCGCAGACCAAAGATTCAAAAAAATCACGGGTAGATTTAAGGGATCGCGATGCTCCCCTTTGGCAGCAAATAGAAGCGCCTCTTTCCAGTTTGAAACCCCACCAAAGAGCATAACTCCCTTGATTCGCGGAGAAAATTCGTCGTCTGCCGCCAGCATCAGTGCAGCGATAGAAGAGGCCGATATGCTAAAGATTCCACAGTCTCCAGAGATAAGCCGCAAAAAGACTCGCAGTGCTCTGCGCGCTTCGTTGAGCAAGGTCGGGACCATCACCAAATTTTGAGCGGTGGGGAGAAATGGGACACCAACCCGTATCCCGGCATTGGCCAAGACCTTGGCAAAACGCTCTAAACGCGGGTCTCCCGGTCCGTCTTGATGCAGTCCAGGCAAAATAAAAATGGTGCCTGTGCACTTTGGTGGTTCGTAGAGCCAAATTCGAATATCATCGTGTATATGCTCCTTCCGCTCTATATGGGAAGGCTCTTTTTTCTGATCCATCCAAGGACCCAACCAGTACAACAATTTTAGCAGGGACATGTGGGGCTAATAACCGATCTCAATCGAAAAACCATCCCCAAAGAACAGTCCGTGCTCAAATCGGTTATAGCTACACCCACTATGCGTCCCATTATTGTTTTGCCCACATTTAATGAGAAAGAGAACCTCCCCCTCATCGTTCCAGCCATCTTGAAAGCGTTACCCCAAACGCATATTCTCATTGTGGACGATCTCAGTCCAGATGGAACCGGTGAAATCGCCGATGAACTCTCTCAAAAAGATGCGCGGATTCACGTATTACACCGCAGCGGAGAGCGGGGGTTGGGTCGTGCATATCTACACGGATTTCAGTGGGCACTACAAAAAGAGTATACGCATATCTTTGAGATGGATGCGGACTTTTCCCATCAGCCACAGTACCTTCCGCTCTTCTTACAGGCTGCGCAAAAGGCCGATGTGGTTTTGGGTTGTCGATATATGCCCGGTGGTGGGATCAAAGGCTGGGGAATTCATCGACTGCTCATTAGCAAAGGGGGCAATTTTTATGCCCGAAAAGTGCTAAAATTACCCTACCGTGATCTAACCGGGGGATTTAAATGCTTTCACCGACGAGCACTCGAAGCCATCGACTTCCAAAAGATACGATCCAATGGATATAACTTCCAGATTGAAATGACGTGGTTTATGCACCAAGCCGGTATGCGGTTCTTCGAGTTGCCCATCGTATTTCCCGATCGCACCAACGGAGAGTCGAAGATGAGTGCAAGAATATTCCACGAAGCACTACTGGGCGTTTGGCAGTTGCGCCTCAACCGGTAGTAGGTGGGACAAGTACTGGGGTACATTGAGCAACCGTATAGAACTTTGCTCTAGCTTACCCAATTCCACAGCTGTGGTGGCATCAATTCCCTTGAGTCCCCGACAATCAATCTCAACCACTCCATTGGACATAGCCAAATTCTCAACATGCTCCAAAAAGGTACGGATGTTGACGTAATTTAAGTGACCATGCACCAAAACCGTTCCTTTATCGACCTCGATACGGCTCGGGGACTGTCCCCACGGAAATAAGAGTACCTGTAAAATGATGGCCAAACCGAGCCCCAACTCGATCCCGATAAACAAAACACCAAAAAAGCTACACAAAAATAGGTACGAGTCTCGACGATAGTGCCTCCACAAAAATAGAAGTCGGCTCACCTGAACCAAGCGAAGAGAAGCCATAAACACGATGGAAGCCAAAACCGCATAGGGAACAAAGGAGAGAGCCTGCGAGAGAAAGATCAATACAAACAGGACAAACACTCCGCTCCAAAGTCCAGCGACCCGTGTTTTTGCGCCCGCTCCCTCGTGTACGGCAGAGCGCGAAAACCCGGCGCCAACCGCAAAACCACCGAAAAGAGCGGAGGTGAGATTGGCCGTCCCCAAGGCCAAGAGTTCTCGATTGGGAGAGATAGAATATCGGTGTTGCGCGGCAAAATGCTTGGCCAGCGCGATACTTCCAACATAAGAAATCATCGCGATCAGGAAGGCGGGTAGAAGCAAAGTGGGTAGCCAAGACCACTCAAACACGAAGAGTTTGGGGAGCGGTATCCCCCCTTCTAACGATCCAACCGAAGCGGTATCCATCCCCTTGAAAACACAAAAACCGCCCAGCAAAACGGCGATCAGAGGATATGGAGGATCTTTTTTCCAATAGCGCATCAACAGAATGCCACAAGAGAGCACCGAAAGCATCAACGTCGCCCATTGCAAGTGAACACTCTCCATAAACACCATCGGTAACAATTTCCAAATCAAGCTCTCTCTTTCTAAATCCAAACCGAGCATATATGGCAACTGCGTCAAGGCCGTCAATAAAGCGGCGCCGGTGATGAATCCCTCGATCAAAGAATGAGAAATCAGTTGTATTAACCGTCCCAATCGACATAACCAGAAAAAGAGGAGCAATGCTCCGACCATCGCGGTGAGCAAGAGACTGTGTTCCAAGTAGACATCGGATGGAATTTTAGAGAGCAACATCCCGTGCATGATCGCTAAAATCGCAACCGGGGCAATGGAGATATGTGCCGAGGTTCCCAGTGCAGCATACACAAAAATCGGAACGGTTGCTGCGTACAGGCCATGAATGGGATTCAGCCCGGCAAGCAGCGAATATGCCATCGCTTGTGGCATCATTACGATCGCGGTACTCATACCAGCAAAAAGATCAGCGCGGGCGTAGACTCTGTATGAACTCATCCGCAGCTAGCCGTTCCTGATTCTGTCATCCCCCCTTCAACACTCGCCGCCCGAAAACCAAGACGCTCCAGCAAAGCCGCCGCTTTCATTGAGCGAACGCCAGAAAGACAAATGCAAACGATCGGTTTATTTTTATCCAAAATGTGACTCTCCTTTTCCAAACTGTTAAGCGGCATATTCTTCGCATTCTCAACATGTTTTTGCTTAAATTCGTCCGAACGTCTTACATCTATAATTTCATACCCTTGCGCACGCGCTTCGCTCAAGAAACTCCTTGGTACAACCGCGATGCCATTTTGACGAACGATCGGTGCCCATGTATCTTCGCTCGAAGGAGAGAGCGTTCGCGTCGGTAAACCGTCAGGAACGACACCACACTGCATGTTGGCTGGAACCGCCTGCTTGATCCGCTTGGGGAAAGATAGGTTGAGCCCATCCATAATCTTCACGAATTCCGTGATGGTTTTCCCTCCTCCCAAACGGGGATTCCATTTTTTCTCTTCTCCAACAGTCGACACGGTTCTCCCTTTGTAATCGTGACCAGGATAGATCAAAGTGTCATCAGAAAGAGAAAAAATCTTATCGTGCACAGAACGATACAATTGCTCTGAATTGCCTTGTTGAAAATCCGTTCGACCACATCCTCGGATAAAAAGGGTATCCCCGGTAAAGATCATCTTCCCTGATTCGCAGTAATAACTCATGCATGTGCTCGTGTGTCCCGGTGTCGCCCGTGCCTGCAAACGATGCGCACCAAAAACAATCTCGTCACCATCTACGATATTCCGATCTGCACAATGGGTCTGTGCCGCAGCCGACACCACCGTTTGAGAAGACTGTTCCAACCGGAACAGTCCTCCAGACGTGATGTGATCGGCATGAATGTGGGTTTCCAACGTATAAAGCAATCGGAGGTTGAGTTCTGCGAGTAAACCGCGATCGCGATCCAAGTTTTCTTTGACGGGATCGATCAATACCGCCTCCTTCGATGTGATGTCCGCAAGCAGATAGGTGTACGTACATGTTTCACGATCGAACAATTGTCGAAACAGCATTCTCCCTCCAAAATCTTGTATGGATTCCATAATATGGGATAGTCTGTATTACAAAGGAGATCCAATCCCGGAGAAGAAATGGAAAACTTTACCCCCGTCAGTGCGACCCTTGGTGGCGCCTTGATCGGCCTCAGCGCCTCGATTTTACTCCTATCGAACGGAAAGATTGCCGGCATCAGTTCCATTGTTGGAAAACTGGTCGCTCGTCCATCAAAAGAGTCTCTTGAAAAATTTGTGTTCTTCGCCGGACTGTTGTTTGGTGGCATCTTGCTCACCGTTCTCTATCCGACAGCCTTTGATGTCAAAATCGAACGCTCCATTCCAATTCTAACCTTTGCCGGACTCCTTGTTGGTATAGGCACTCGCATTGGTTCTGGCTGTACCAGCGGCCATGGCGTTTGCGGACTGTCCAGGCTCTCTGTGCGCTCTCTCGCCGCCACCATCTGCTTTATGGGCGCTGGCTTTGCCGTTGCAACGTTGTTGGAAGGTGTATTATGAGGCTCTTGATTTCCTTCTTGTGCGGCACGATATTCGCCATTGGATTGGGTATATCCGGAATGACGAATCCAGAAAAGGTAATCGGCTTTCTCACGCTCTCCTCTTCTTGGGATCCCTCTTTGGCCTTTGTGATGATCGGCGCCATTGCCGTTCATTTTGTATCGTATCGCCTGGTGTCACGACGAAAGCAACCGTGGCTTTCGGAAAAATTCGACATACCGATCAACCGAAAACTGGAAACCCGTCTCTTTGTCGGTGCCGTGCTCTTCGGACTCGGTTGGGGTCTGAGCGGTTTTTGTCCCGGCCCGGCCGTGGTATCATCCGTAACGTTGGTTCCCAAAGTCCTCATCTTCTGCGCCGCCATGCTCAGTGGCTTCGCACTCTATAATATTGGCTCTTTTACCTTAAGCCTGCGGAATAAAGCATGACAACGATCCCAAGCGGGACCATGACTTGTCTTCGGAATTGATGAGGGTTCTCTCTCGCCGCGTCAAAACCTCTACGCCGTTTGCCGTCACGGTAATTGTGTGCTCAAATTGGGCAGATAGCGATCCGTCTTGGGTTACAACTGTCCATCCATCATTGAGATGCTCTATGTCCGGCCCAATGAGATTGATCATCGGTTCGATGGTGAACGTCATTCCGGGACGCAATTTCACCCCGCGACCCGGTACTCCGTAATGCGTAATGCTCGGTGGACCGTGAAACACGCGCCCGATCCCGTGCCCGGTATATTCGCGAACAATCGCACACCCTTTGGATTCCACATAGGTTTGAATTGCATATCCGATGTCTCCCGTTGTATTTCCAGGGCGGACTTGCGCAATTCCTATCTCCAAGGCTTGCCGGCATACTTCGACGAGATGTTTGGCAACCGCGCTGGGTTCTCCAACGTAAAAAGTAGCCGAGGTATCTCCATAATACCCTTTTTTAGCGGGAAGAACCGAGGTCACATCCACATTGATAATATCGCCGTCTTTTAGTACATATGGTCCTGGGATTCCGTGACACACCACCTCATTCACACTCGTACAGACACTTTTTGGAAATCCGGGACGTCCCATCCGAGCACCGTAATTCAAGGGGGCAGGACGCGCACCATGTTTTATTGTGTACTCGTGGACAATTGTGTTAATCTCTTCTGTGGAGATCCCCGGACGAATATGTTCTGAGATCATTTCAAGCGTATCAGCTGCCAAACGACAGGCTTTCCTCATCTCACGCAGTTGCTTCTTATTTAGATATACACCAAGACCCATTCGATCCTCCGATCATTCCCATATCTCAAAACAAGACAATTTGCATGGTGAATTTCATGTCTCTTTACTACAAAGTCACTTCAACACAACCAGCTTCTCATATCTTTGAAATCGAATTGATCCTCTCCAATCCCCAATCAAAGATTCACAAGCTCCATCTACCAACGTGGATCCCTGGCAGCTATCTCATACGAGAATTCGCCAAAAATATTATCGATGTATCCGCCTACGACAGCGATGGTGCGCTCTCGATCTACAAGACCGACAAATGTACTTGGGAGATACAGACCCAAAGCAGTGACGCACACATTCTTTATCGCGTGTATGCGTGGGATCTATCGGTTCGCATGGCACATCTCGATCAGAGCCACGCCTATTTCAATGGCACCAGTCTGTTTCTGTCTGTAGAAGGATTGGAAGATCAACCGCATACCGTAGAACTCGTCGCCCCCAAAGGAACAAAGAACTGGAAAGTGGCGACCACACTCCCGAAGCTGGAGGGTCGCCTATACGAATTCGGACTGTACCAAGCGGAGACCTACGATGCGCTCATCGATCATCCCGTCGAAATGGGCACCTTCGAACTCTTGCACTTTGAAGCTTGTGGTGTTCCCCATGAAGTGGCACTCACGGGTATACAAAAAACCAACGAATATCGACTTTGTACTGACTTGGAAAAAATCTGCCGGTATTTCATCGAGTTTTTTGGAGAACCCGCCCCTATGGATCGCTATCTGTTCCAAGTGATGGTTGTCGGCACCGGATATGGCGGCCTCGAGCACCGGGCTTCAACCAGTTTAATCTGCTCCCGCAAAGACTTGCCTCAGCAAAAATTTCAGTCGGCAAAGGGTGGCTACCTCAAATTCTTGGGTCTGTGCTCGCACGAGTACTTCCACACCTGGAATGTAAAGCAAATCAAGCCCGAAGCATACTTACCTTACGACTTATCAAAAGAAGCGTACTCGGTACAATTGTGGGCGTTTGAAGGAATTACCTCTTATTACGACGATCTGTGCTTAAAACGATGCGGCATTATCGATAAAGAAGCATACCTCGAACTGATCGCAAAAACGATTAGCCGGGTTCTATCCACGCCCGGACGACACGTACAGTCCGTCGCGGATTCCAGTTTTGACACATGGATCAAGTTTTATCGACAAGATGAGAATGCACCAAACAGTTTGATCAGCTACTACGCCAAGGGTTCGCTGATCGCCCTGTGTCTAGATCTACACCTTCGTCTCCACAGCGACATTTCGCTCGACGACGTTATGAAGGCACTTTGGAACGAGTATGGGAAACCGCAGATCGGTGTACCGGAAGATGGTATACAGGCTTTAGCAGAGCGATTGAGCGGCTTGGAACTCAATTCTTTCTTTCACAGCTATGTATATGGTACCGAAGAGCTACCGTTGGAAACGCTGCTCAACGCCTTTGCGATTACCCTAAACACGCGTCCAAAGGTTTCCAACAGCGACGCGGGCGGATCCGCTTCTGCCAAAGCCGAGTCTACACTCACTTCGGGGTGGCTTGGAGCCACCTTCTCATCCGCAAGCGCGGGAGCAAAACTTCGGAACGTTTACACCGGAAGTCCAGCACAACTCGCGGGAATGTCCGCGAACGACGTCGTGATTGCCATCGATAATATCAAAGTAGACAGCAAAACGATCTTCGATCGTATTTTGGGTTATCCCGCGGGCGCCATCGTGAAAGTACATGCGTTTCGACGAGATGAACTTCACGTATTTGATGTTGTGTTACAATCACCCCCGTGCGACAAAGCGTACTTAACGCTGAAAAGAGATGCGACGGAAGAGGAGATTACCCGATTAAACCACTGGCTTCGCTGAATAAAAAAAGGCTTTCTTCGTCTATCCACCCATCATGGAGCATGCAATGCTTTGGCTTCTCAGTCACCTTCTTTGGGCACATCCCTTTTCCACCAACGAATATTCTGTACGAACCGCTATGAAGGTATCCGATAAGGGTGTTGCACTGTTGGTTGCCATGGAAATACCCATTACCGTTGCCTTGGAGGAGATCGGCGCAAAAAAAGAAGAATCGAAGAAGAGCAAGCAGAAAAAAATCAAACGGTACACCCAACAACAGTGGGATCTGTTGGCGAAGAGCCTTCGATATACGGTTGATGGTAAAGAACCCAAAGGACGATGGCGCCCCATCGAACATCCCGCCAACGGAAAGGCTGCAGAGGGATTTTTTGTCTACCTCGTCGGATTTCAGTCTAAAAAACCCCTGAAGGTAAAACCAGGAATGACAATTGTTGTTGAAAACAATGCCTACCCCGAGGCTCCCATGGTGTATACCGCATCCGCCCACAGTTCCGAACCGTGGCGCATCGCAGAGAGCACGTCGAAAACAATCTTGGGAGAGAAAGAAGCCCTGCCCTTGGCGGAGGCAGACCGATGGAGTCGCGATGCTGGTCTGCGAACCCTAACCGTCGTAGTCGCGAAAGATGAGCAAGAGAAGTCGAAGTAGATTACTTCGATAAGGGTTTCAAACTGTCACATTTCACAGAACCCAGCATATTTACATCCGCGGTCCATTCGGAACCCAAGGCATAGGTTTTCCAAACGGATTCGGAGAAATCACATTGATAGTTTTCTTTCTCCTCTACATTGTGAAACTGTACCGTGTAGGTCTGTGTCTTTTTTCCCGTGCGTTTACAGCCGAGTCGAACCAATGTACACGGTTTGATATCAACAACCGGCCAACGAGGAGAGAGATCGAGCCCATTTTCCTTTTCGGTTCGATCCGTGGTCCACTTTT
>JAYYRF010000261.1:0-4323 GCA_036127535.1 Myxococcota bacterium
CGTCAGCTTCAATTTGCCGGAATTGGGTATGATTGCCGGTAACTCCTTCAATGTTCAGGCAACAGTACGCGACCCGACAGGAGCGAGTGACACAGCAGACGTCGATATCGATGTCATCGGCGAAGAAATTACCGTTTGGGAAGTCTTCTTCGACAGTGAATCCGTGGATGGGCCAGACAATGGTGGACCCACACGAATTGACCCACTGATCTTCGATCTCAACAAGGACAAACAGCTCGACATCACCGGGGCCAACCAATCCGGAAATGGAACACTCGATGGAGAAACCGTCTTGTTCGATATGGATCCAACCAAGCAGGGGCGTACCGGATGGGAATTCTCCTCTCCCGGACACCGACCCGGCTACTATGAAGGCGGTTCAAACTCTCGTGCGCCAAAGGTTCCAAACGGTTCGGTTGTCTACGACTCGGGTCACGAGGAGAGCACAAACAAAGAAGGCGTTGGGCGCTGGTACGAAGACCGCTCAAAGGGCAACAAAGCCGATATATTCAACGAACGAGGTGAACTCGTCGGGCAATGGGTCAAAAGCGCGTGGGGCGAATCTCACCGCGGACGTATCGGTCAATACTATTGGGGTGCCAAAGGCGGAGGTGAAAAACGAGAACGCACAGAATGGATCAAAGGTACCGGTGATGGATTCCTCGTATGGGACCACAACGGTAACGGAATCATCGATGATAATACGGAAATGATGTCCGAGTTCGATCAAGAAGGCAAAAAGCAGTTTGCCAACGGTTTTGAAAAATTAGGGCACTACTTTGACAAGGACGGAGATGGCGTGATCAGTGGCTCAGAGCTCAACGGCCTAATGTTTTGGGTCGATGATGGCGATGCGCAAACCGAACAGGGCGAACTCCAAACCCTTGCTGAACACGGTATCACACAAATCACACTGCCCCAAAATGGGGAGATGACCTCTACATCGACCGTGGGTAAAAAGCCGGGCTAGTCACGACTCCCTTGCCCAAAGTCGCACCGTCGTAAAGCCGCTCCGTCAAAGGGCGGTTCTTTTTTGCTCCGGCCCCAGTTCGAATCCACTCGCACGGTGAATTAATGCAATGGTGGAATGCACAACCTGTGCTGAAATAACACCGTATAGGTGCGGAAACATAGCCCGTCGACTCTCTACCCATTCCCACCGGAGCTCTTCTCCGAGGGAAGACACCGACATCTTCAAGACAAGTGGGTTTTGGGACGGATCGAAATAGAGATTCGCCGTATCTATGACCGTGTCGAAAGAAGAGAGATGAACAAAGCCATCTTGGACGTCCAATGGACTTTGAGGCACATATCCTTCTCGTAGAGCGCGCACCCAATCACGTTCGTAAACAATCCGAAAAACATAGTTAGACATATAATCCTCCTAGAAACATACAAATATATCTTTTTTCAAAAGTACTCCACCCGATACATACAGAAACGATATAATAACGGAACCACTTCATTGAGGTCTTTGATGTCACTACTATGGATAGTATATGCGTGCCGCACATATGGCGGTACCTACATAGATACCATCAATCAAGAAGATAAGATCAATCCAGAAGACAGCGCGGTTGTCGCCGAGCCAGAGAGTACAGGAGAACCGTCATCGGACTCCGGAGAGACATCGGAACCGACGTCTGATCCGACCTCCGAGCCCACAAGCGAACCGACAACGGAACCCAGCGGAGACCCCCAAAACGAACTGGAACCGACGTCTGAACCCACTTCCGAACCTGAAATCGAACCGGAGCCGACAAGCGAACCGACAACGGAACCCACTTCCGAGCCGACCTCCGAACCCACAAGCGAACCGTCAAGCGATCCTTCTGATTTTGGCATGCTCGTCACCAACGACGAAACACATACATCGGAGCCCAATGGTTTGATCGCCCTTGAAATCGACGTCCCTTCTGGCGCAACCGCCATGATGATTACCGCCGAATCCAACGAGTACGTCTTTTTAGACTCTTTGGATTCCCCGAACGGAACGGAGGTCGTAAATGCGGGAAACTGGCTCGGCGGAAACGAAAATCTCACCCTCTCTTTCTACGCCGACAACACGAACGTGTTTAATTGGCCCGTCCGCAGCACCGATACATCCCTTAGCGCGGGTACATGGACGGCCTATTACTACACTGCCAACCAGCAATATTATTATGAGGGCAATATCGATGTGGATTTCCGCATCCAATACAAAACCGATAGCGATTTTAGTTCTGGACAAACCACCATACGCATTGTGTATGCAACGGGTGTACAGAACCAAACCGGTGTCGTGGCTGCGGTGCAGGGCGCCATAGATTACTGGGAGGATATTTGGGACGGCGCCAACATCACGCTAATCCACGACACTGAAAATCAGTCCTTCAGCAGTACTCTCCCCTACCCGGGAGATTCTCTGTTATCTCAAGTATCCGCTACCGGAACTGAGGAGGAGCTATTTTTGATCATTGGAGAGACCATCTCCAATGAACAGGGTCTGTTTGGAATTTCTGGTGGAATCCCCGGCTCTTTGGTCGACACCAACAATTCCGCCGTTTTGGTCTCTTGGCTCGTAAACGCCGGCTCAGATGGTGTCTTTAACGCCGAGGAAATCGAACTCTTCGGCGAAACCATGGCACACGAAATCGGTCACTACATGGGGTTGTTCCATCCCGTTGAATCCAGTTTTGAAAGTTGGGATGCGCTTAGTGATACCTCCAGCTGCACGAGCCAAAACCAGTGCGAGAGTAGTTTGGGAACCAATCTAATGTACCCATATCCCATTTGGAATTCGAACGGAAGAGTGGAACAAAGCCAACTCTCCGGTGAACAACAGCAAGTTATGCACCGATATACAGGCTCTCTGTAATGCTACTCACGCTGTGACAAAGAAAAAAGAATCGATTCTTCCGAGCCTTGTTCAATTCGATATCGATGCCCCGCTTCCAAAGAGTAGCTCTCTTGGGTTCGAGACGAGTTCGGCCAAAAGACCGTTACGTCCGCACGACACGCGTCCCCCAAACCAAAATGAAGAATCAAAGGATTCTGTGCTCCATAGTGACCGTAACCACCGCCAACTTCTTGCATTTGGGTCACACCATTCGCTGTGACCTCTACGCGAGCGCCAATCGCCGCGGAATTGCTTTTTCCCGTACCGACGAGGTGGACTTGAACAAAATTGCTCATACCATCGCGCTGGTTTTCATACAGTCGAGCGTGGAAACTCTCCGGACAATCATCGTCGCATCGAGAAGAAGAATGCCCGACAATCATATCTAAATCTCCGTCGTTGTCGAAATCGGCAACAGCGACTCCATGACTGCGATGATGCTCGATACCAGCCGAGAGCGCAACCTCCTCAAAGACCCCCTCCTCCGTTTGGTGATACAAGAGTCCGCGGGTGCCTGGATAATCAGAAGAGCCAATGTAGATATCTTTGCGCATATCATTGTCGAAATCAAATGCGGTCGCTGACATGTCCCCGTCGTCCCAAGTGATACCATCGTGTTTTCTGGTCAAACCGGTTCTATCGTTACCCGGTCTATCAAACACGATATCATCCGATTGGGTATTGTATAAGATTTCGCTTGGGTCAGAGGAAGCACCTACGTCCCAATGAACAATTTCTGTCGTGATAAGGTCGTTCCATCCGTCGTTGTTTAGATCGGCGCACACCGTCGCACCACTGTTTCCACCGAGACGATATGCGTTGCGACTCGTTTCGTGATCCCACCGAAAAGCATCCGAATCAGAGTTACACACGATAAACTCCGGGGCTGGTACCCCTTCACAATCTTCGGCGTCCGGATGCAATGTACACCAACAACGCGCGGATTCATCATCACTCCAGTCTTGGTTGTCATCATATGCATATCCAGAAGCAACACTTTGATTAACGAAGGTCGTACCTTCTTGTGAGCGCCAAAGATGGTTGGGGGCGCGGCCATACGAGGATGCCAATAAATCAGGCCAACCATCATTGTTTAAGTCGCACGCAGTAGCAGACCAACTAATCGAGTGCCCCCTTCCCTCATTGATGGTTTGAACGTCACTCCAGCCGGAGGTTCGGAGTTCTACCCCAAGCGTCACATCGACGAAAGAACCATCACCATATCCCCATAACAAACGATCTTGGGTTCCGCTGGCTTGCCCTGTCCACAGATCCAACAATCCGTCACGGTTATAATCAACGAACGATGCACCCGCTGGCTGATCGGAGTTCGATTTGCGTACGTCGCTGTCATCCGGTCCCAGCAGAAAGGTTCCGTCTCCTGCATTCAGCATAATTTCAGATGTTTCCGCATTTGAATCATCAGCATTATATCCGGTGTATAC
>JAYYRF010000262.1:0-2557 GCA_036127535.1 Myxococcota bacterium
TAATATCTTCGTCTTTCATCCCGATGGACGTCTTTTGATTCAAAAACGAGCGCCTATGAAAAGAGCCTTCCCTGACTTTTGGGATATTTCTTGTTCAGGGCATGTCGATTATTGCGATCACCCCAACGGAGATCCAAATGCTTCGTTGGAGGCTTTTCATTCGGCAGCAACCAGAGAGTTGGTTGAGGAACTGGGTATCTCTACACCACTGATAAAGATGGGGGAGTTTGCACCGTTTGATGACATCAATATTGAAAGAACGATGTTTTACCGAACCGTATCCGCAGGCCCCTTTACCCTACAAGAAAGTGAGGTTTCTGAAGTCCAGTGGGTGACACGAGAATCCATTCATCGCCTAAGCCCTCTTACTCCTCTATTGCGCCACTCAATCCAGACGGTATTGAAGGATATGTTCTAGCGGAAAGCAATTACTCTCATGTGTACATCCTCGGGTTTTTCGAGCAGTGGGCTGCGTATTGCAACGACAATGTGGTGTGTGGGTGGCAAAAAGTTATTGTTGGGCGTCAGCACAAAATTCCGTTCTGACTTAAAAATTTGATTATCCGAATTGAGGTAGTCCATTTGGATTTGTAGTTCATGGATATTGTGCAGTGACTGGTTGTGAAACTCGATTTGATGCGTGACCCAATACCCCTCGATTACGCTTTTTTGAACACTCTTTTCTCTTAGATATGACTTAAGGGGCGAGGGAGAGGGCTGGTCTAGCATCCAAATCAAAGGAAGTTCCTCCGTAGCGGGATAATCTTGTGCAGGAACGCTCGTTATCGATGTAAAGTGCACTTCCGCTCTCGTGGGGTAGCGAAAATCATCTTCAATGGCCTCTTGGTATAAAAAAGAACGAAACAAATGGTCGTTGGGACGCATTGGGCCCAAAAAATCAGGCAATACATCAAACTCCCTCATAGAAACCAACCGATCTGCAGCATCGAAGAGGTGGATGGTGCCTTTGACCGAATGGTACTCCTCTTTGAATCCACTCAAGCAGAACTTGAGATGGTGAGTGAGAATATGCTCCTCCTTTGAATATTGAATCGAAGATAGCTGATCGGTCAATTCGAGAGATTTGGGTGCGGTGCTCGCGAGTTGTAATGTTGGTTGTTTGTTTTTCAAAGAAGAGGAGGGGGCTTCGATGTTTACAGAACGTTGATTTTGGGGAGTGGGAATCTGATGATGAATACGATTCCAAATGAAATAGGATGTGAGAAGCAGAAGAACAAAGAGTGCAAGTGCCATGATTCGGAGGGGCGTCCTCTGTTTTTGGTTATAGGCTCTTGCCATTTTGCGAAGTGCAATCGCTTGATCGTCGCTCGGGTCTAACATTAGTATCAATTGCGCAAAGAATGAAATCAGAATCAATCCTTCTTTCTCTTTGGTAATTTTCCAAACCCTGAAGAAGGAATCCACGAGTAACTTGAGTGTAGTCTTCTCGCTGGGGTCGTTAAGGAACGTTTGATAAAGGAACGGAAGTGCTTCTTTGTGACGGTCTTCCTTGCGGAGTTCTATGGATCTTGTTTTCAGGGCGGTATGGTTTTCTGCTAATTTGATCATTGTCGTAATCTCAGATTTGAGTGCGACATTTTGGATGAGCATTTTTTTTTGTTCGTTACTCAGTTGGGGATGTAGCTGTTGATGCAGCCTCCGGGTATAGTTGCCCATCCGTATGATTGCAGAGGGAGTGATCAGTTCTTTATACATCGTCACCGAGTCCGTGAAAGAATTTAGCTGGCGTAGAATCGCAATCAGAGTATCTGTACGACTGAATACCGAACATTTGATTGTGGTATCAAGATTTATCGGATTTCGTCTCTTTCTTCGAGGTAAAAGTCGAAACCCAATTTCTTAAGATGCCGTTGTTCTTCTCGTAAGTCAGCATAACTGAGAGGTCTAAGTTGATGGTATTCGGTAGGAATGCAGAGGGTGACTTGGTTACCGTAGACCTTGAAAACGAATTTTGGAAGGGGCTTGTGGCTTCTTCGCCGATGCAGTCGAGTGGCAAGTCGGAGTAATAACAAGATATTGTGGTGGGACTTTTCCAAACTGGGGCACAGCGAACGCATTTCATCAAAGCGGATTTTTCCGCGGTGAAACTTAACCAATACAGCGAGTCTGGACTGGTCGAAACGGCTAAACCCAGCCATGTCGGCGTTATGGAGGATGTAACCTCCATGATTGTGGTAGCCGCTAAAGGCAATGGAACGACCGACCTCATGCAGACGGGCAGCCCAACTGAGCAGAGTTCTATCACTTTCTTCGAGTCCCCAATCCTCTGCCGCTTGGTCAAACAGTTTCATGGCAAAGTTCTCCACCCGCAAGGCCTGGGCTTTATCGACGCTCATACGAGTAGACATGGCTTCTACAGACTGATCTCGAATGTCCGCACCGATAATTCTCCCAACCAATTCATTTAATACTCCCTCTCGCAGAGCGGAAGGGTGCGGTTTGAGCTCTTTGATTCGTAAAATATCGAACAGACCAAGCAGAATACTTAGACCGCCGGGTAATACTTCCATTCTTCGTGTGGAAATCCCCAAGATTT
>JAYYRF010000263.1:0-8981 GCA_036127535.1 Myxococcota bacterium
GAGAGCGATTATCTCAAAGAGCGTGTGGTTCGCATTTTAGCCGATGTATATCTCAGAGAGCTGGCGCAGCGAGAAGCAAAGGATGCGGAGACTGAGAAAGCAATTTTATCATCGGGTTTGGGTGATTTGACCGAAGGGCGAATCTTAACGGAGGTCTGTTTGGCGTTTATCGAACAGCGCATGGCGCCGTCATTGGTATCCTCTTGTATCCAAAAAATGGAGCAAAATAAACATCAAGACGTTTACGGGGCGCATGTATCCATTTTGAAAGGATTGGATCTTGTCGGAAAAGGAAAGGGGAAAGAAGCCATTCCCTTCTTGGATGACGGTATGGCAAAATTAGAGGTTACTCCTGATTTCCGAGAAGAGATTGCTGGGATCTACAAAGAGCTTGGAGAGAGCAAAAAGGCTTGTGCACAGTTTGAGAATATATATATCGACGCACCGCGTTGGCCGGGTTTACAAGAAAATTTGGCGGAGTGTGGTTCTACGGACACGCTGACCGAAAAACTAGATGCCATCCGCAAAGAAAGCATCCTAAAGGTTCGTATCGAGAACCCACAGGTCGTCAGTCCATTGGTGTTGTCTGACGAATCGGACAATGCGCTATCACTAGAACTTTCAAAGGATAGTAAATTGCGCGTGCTCGTATTTTTTGCCACTTGGTGTCCCCATTGCCAAGAAGAAATGCCGCATTTGGTTGAGTTTTATGGTCAATTGCAAGAATCGGATTTGAAAGACAAAGCGGAGATTGTGGCAGTAAGAACCGCTATTTCTCGAGAAAGTCTTGAGTTTTCCCTCTTCAAAAAGGTGTTCAAGATCCCTTTCGAAATTATGACGGACAAGGGAATTACGTTTGAAACGTTCGCGAAAGAGCAAGGGATTCAGGCGAGCTATCCAACCGTAGCCATTGCCAATCAAAAAGGCGAAATTGTCTATTACTTGCCAAGAAATAGCCACGGAGATACTTCTAAGGAACTCTTTTGGCTCCTGCGTTCTTTGCTGTAGGGATAGGTCTGATTCCCGTCGCCAGCCGGAACGGGAGGCGAAAGGACGGTCTTAGCTTCCCTCGTCCTTAATGATCTGTGGCTTAAAGTCTGGTTTGGCTGCCGCAGCCAGCGCTTTTGCATACTCCTCGAGTCGCATTGTCATTTGAAACCCCCAAACGTCCTTGACTTGTCGGCAGTGATTGAGATCAATTTCTGAAATCAAAAGTCCGTCTTTCACCCTTGATAAACCCGGGGTGCGTGAGCCGTTGGGGGCACCGATGTAACTGGAACCGTAGAAGTGTCCAAAATCGTTGTGGGCTTCCTTACCATTACCGGAAGTAAATGCATTGGGGAAGGTTTCTGTACCGATACGATTGATGCTCGCGACAAAGTAATTATTGGCAATAGATGCACATCTTGCTTCGATAGGCCACAACGGTTCCGATAATGCTCCAACAGTTGCAGACGGATTAAAGACGATTTCGGCCCCGTTGATACCAAACATCAGCCAATTTAGAGGATGATGGCGCCCATAGCAGATGTTGATGGCGACATTTCCAAATTCAGTAGCAAATACGGGATGCCCATCTTCTCCTTCCATGTAGTAAGTGGACTCGTTAAAGTCTCCCACTCTTGGGATGTGATTTTTGCGGTGGCTACCAATGATGTTTCCCCGATTTCCAATAACGACAGCCGTATTGTGAATGGTGCCACCGTGTCGATCATCTCTTTCTAAAATCGGTGAGACAATCACCATATTGTGTTTCCGGGCGAGTTTGGAGAGGATTTGTGTGGATGGCCCATCAACAGGCTCAGCAAACTCAAGCCAAGGTTGCTTTTCGCGCGTACAAAAAGCAAAGGGCATAGTCCAGGCTTCTTGAAGGCACAAGACATTGACGTTCATCTGTCCCGCTGCTTCGATGATTTCGGTAATCCGATCGGCGAGCGCTTGAAACTGTTCTTCTACCGGATCCGAGGTGGAGCGAATGATTTGATTTTGGATCACCGCTATCCGAACGACTCTTGGCTTTCGTCGTTGTTCAGCGGCCGCATGAAACTTGTAGGCTGCAATTTCAAAGTTACCCGTATCAGCCAGGGACTGAACCGCTTCCGGGATGGCAATGGACTCGGGTAGATCTCCATATAGAATGCGCCAAGCCTCTTTTTGTGCCGCTTCCGGTAATTGTTTCAGAATACTCTCGAGACTTTCTACCTCTGTATTGCTTTGAGAGAGCAAGGCATCGAGTTCTTCATAGTCTTTACTGGTTTTGTCTTTTGTTGTGGTTTGTTTTGGCTTTTCAAACATTTGTAGACCTATATACGGGGGTGATTTCTTTCCATCTCGAGTGCGATCCCTACTCGAATAGGGGGTGTAGTGATTGTATCAAATGTGTTTCGATGTGAGGCATTTTTCTTACAAGATGTTTTGATCTTGAATTTGGAGGCCTAGATGAACGATGTTCGCTGATTGTTCACTCAGGACATCTCCTTCTCTACGGCCTTTGTGTGAGCGGTAAATTGCTCCAACGACACCGCTTCTTTTCCACGCATAAGCTGTAAAACGGCGATGCGATCTCCCTTGGATAATAGACATTTGCCGTTGATAGATAGCTCGTGTGCAAGCCATTCGCCTCCGGAAAACCAAGAGACCATGCTTTTGTCGAGTTCCGCGGCCATAATGTGCGTTTCCCCATCTCGATGGGTCAGATGGAACAGGCCTTGCTGTAAAGGGCTAAAACTGAGACGATGTGTCTCCGGATACGATGAAAATATATCGCGAGGACTCATTTCTTCGAGCGTATTCTCTTTGCTTTTCCACCGATAACATTGAATTCCCTCACCAGCGGGCATCCAGAGTAAATATGACTCCTCTGCGTGTGCGCTTACACCCAAGAATCTTTTGGGTCCGGGTATCGGTAAGGGGGACATTTCTCTTAGGGTCTCACCTGAATGGGCGTCCAGCAGTAATAATTGATGTGTGCGAACAGTCCTGGCAAACACCACGATTCGATCGGCCGACACAACATACAGATGTCCTGCATCGATCTTTCGGGTCCACAGTTCTTTATTTTGTTTTTCATCCATCATGGTGATGGAGCCTCTTGTTCGATACAGGGACTGGCTTGCAGACACAAAATACTGATCGCCGGTATCCTTCTCGTGAACATCCTCGTCTATGGGAGCGAGAATAATCCGATTGTGGGAGACCCCGAGAACCTTTCTCTTCGACCACGGTGTCGGTGAAGAGTAAATCTCTTCCCCTTCGAATCGAATTTGTTTTGGGTTTACGGTTGTATTTTGCTTCTTGTCGATAATTTTCATGTCCAGGTAATCCAAAACCATAATGGCTATCCTGGGATCCCGTAAAAGTTCTTTTACCGCTTTGATGCCAGAATTGGATACCACGCGGTGAAATAGGAATCGAATATCGGCGTGTATTCCAGGAAACAACAAGAATCGGCACATATTTTCTTTGTGGTTTACCCCCTTGGTGTAACGCGGAGAGATGAGGTAACGAAAGAGGGCAGAAATAATTTTGGATAGCATTATGCCGCTATGTGCGCTTTGGCATACTTGATTCAACACAACGAGCCAATCTTCAGGGGTTTTGGCATCTAAAATCTTACTGGGATGTAAGGGGTTGGGCTGTTGGTATAGCTCCAAAAGTTCATCGTATTGGAGATGGTTGGGTTGATGTTTGGATAAGTAGCGGATCAATAGCATGGTGAATTCACTGCTGCCATCGTCGATCATATACGACAATTCCTGCCCATGTTTCAGTACGGAGCCATCCTCAAAGAGTAGATAACCATTTCGAATGCCGTAGAGCTTCCTCGGTATATTCTCAATCGACGAGACCTCTGCATCCCGCGTATAAAAAATGGTTGTTGATTCTTGCCATGAAATGATATCGTCCCCGGGCAAAAGTCGGGCGCCCAATATATTTTCTTTGGACGATTGTGGCCGGATCCGGGATGGATCCCAAATCCGTATCACACCGCTTTGGCTCAAGGTGTTTATCGTTCCTTCAAATAACGTACACCGGGAAATGTTACCTTCCGTTTCTAAGAAACTTCCCTTTTGATGCTCTTCTGAATTCCACACGCTGTGATCCGCGAAGTAGCCCTTTGGAATTTCATTAAAAATATGCAGTTCGTCTTCGGAAACACACAACAGATTGTCCGATGATTTTTGAATGTGTTCGGGCTTTGGCGGCAGCATTAACGATGCGATAGGCTTGCCTTCTGGTGAATAGACGGTTTGAATCTCTTTGATGAATGTGTGATCACCGGAGATATCGATGGCTCGATTTGATGCAAAGGTGTTTGCATCTCGACCCAACACATAGGTTTCATTGAGGATATGACATCCAAAGAATTCTTTACGTCGATTGGCAACCACCGTGGCAAAGAGTTTGTCTTTGTGTATGAAGGCCTTTTCCGGTGAGAGTTTTTCTGTTTGCAGGCACAGTTGAACTGCTTGCGTGGAGACATCGAAAAATCGAAATTCAGTAAATTCCTCCATGTCGTACCAAGTCTCGTCTCCATAAACCACATTCGTGTCTTTTGGTTTAAACGTACCACGGTCTTGTTGTGCAATGAGCCTTTGATCTCGAAAGCCCAATACGGACTCTTTTTTCACACCCAATAAGGAAATTTCCTTGTATAACGGCATATTTTGTGACACCTCAACCAGCAGGTCTTCCAAATGGGCGGGTAGCAGATGGCCGTCGATCGTTTGGATTGTCCTTTTTGCTACGTTTATGATGGCCGCACGGTTGTAGGATACAGAAGCGCAGAATTGATAGTGGTCATTCTCCGTATCTATGGTCTCTTTCCAGCTGACTTGGTTGGGTCGAAACCATTTTTGAGGCTGATTGGGACGTTGGTACACCTCTTGTACGCTCTGCGGTTCTGAAGATACACGCGGGTCATAGATCATCATTTGTTCTTCGGCGTCTATCTTTACGGTCAGATGTTGAACGGTGTGTTGACCGGTTCGCAGATAGAGAGAGCGATAGGTTTCGGGATAGTCAGAGGGAGTGCACGATGACAGCTCGCCGTTGTCTTCTATACAATACGCCTTCTTTTCGTAATTTTTAAAGCGAGAATAGAGTTTTTTCTTTGGGGATGTGGTCGCTACGGTTTTGGTCTTGCTCTGGTATACCCACAAAATATTGGCGCCCAGACCAATGCGTTTCACATTCCCCTTCAAGTCCCACATAAAAAGATCTTCGTCCCACCCTAAGGAGAGATACTGACCGTTGGCATGCTGCAAGACATGGATGATACGTCCCAGATGGGGGAGTGGAACGGACTCTACACTTCCTTCCCACGGCTTCCACAGAAAAAGCATATTCTCAAACCAAAGAAACAGTCGATCTTCCGCAACGCCGAATGCGCCGTGAAACAGATGGGAACGTTCAACATCCGCGGGAAAGGGGAGTCTCTCGTCGGTTCTCCAATTCCAAAGCAGTGGTGTGTCCTCCTCGGAGTCTCCGTCTCGTTGGGTAAAAAGAAGCCAATCTTCAAACTCAACCCCTTCGTACGCGTGATGTTTCCACTTTCTCTCTTCTCCAGAGGAGTCATAGGGTCTCTTTATCCAGCGTAGCTCGCCATCGCACCAATGGTGAAAGAACTGGTAGTGCTTGTCTACGATAAAAACGGACTGATCCTTGAGAACCCGAAGCTTCTCAACGGGGAGAAAGTAGGTTTGGGATCCGATTTCGATTTTTCGAAGCGGATGAATCCGCGTTCTTTGATTCTTATCCGGCTTCTCTGCCGGTTCAAAGATGGTGCTGGCGTGAGTATGCACCGTGTCTTCTTGAGGGTTCCAGTCTACGACATAGAAAAGCCATTTGGTCGTGGATTCCCATGCGAGTATGCAATCATCGGAAATCGCAAGGCAGTGATCGGGATTGAGGTCAAGATCGGGTTTCCATGCTGGTTCGTTCGGGTACCAAAAATGGTATTGGCCGTCCATTTCATACAGCATTCCTTTGTTAAAAAAATGAGCTTTTCGTCTCTGTGGCGTTGGTTCTTTGGGTTCCCAATCTCGGTCGTACCGTCGCATAGAACGCCTACGCATCCGCGATGACGGTCTCCTTCGTCTTCTTCGGGGATCGCTTGGCATGGGCTGTGCTCGATTGGTTTCGGTATCAAAGAAACGTTCTTTCACCAATTCGCAAAGGTGTTCCATCTCTCTTGTACGTCGTACTTTCGAAGGGATCCCTCCTCTGTTGTCGAGTACCAAAGAAATAGGCAGAGGCCTTCTTTCGTCTTTGTGAAGATCGGCAAACCACGTAGAGACCGCATCCGCAACACCGCTGTAAATGTATAATTTACCATTTCGAATTTCTACATGGGACGAGGTTGCAGGGTGGGGGGTGCGACGAAAGAGAAAACGTTCGTCGAAGTCGAAAAATCCACCAACGGGCATGATCGCGCATTTGTTTTGGGTGGTATGCCACACCAGAATGCTTTGGTCGCTTCCATCCTTGGCGGAGTCCATGGGAATGAATATGAGATCGTTGTGCTGATGCACGATGGAGAGAGCATCCTCTTGGGCCAAGTGGCGGATGATATCCGGAGCGTTTGAAGCAAAACACTCCGTTTCCGTGATTCGGTAGAGCGTATGTGTCTCTTTATCGTAGCAGACAACGAATTTTTCCGAGAAGAGCACTTGATTTGGGGCATTGCCGGGGAGCGTATTGTGAAAATAAGTCTCCTCCGAGAGAAGGAGAATATGTTGGGCTCCTTGGTTATAGAGGACAATCACACTCGCTTGTGGCTCTTGGTGTATCTGTGCTCGGTGTCCGTCTATTGAACAAATGCGCGTTGCTTTGCCCGCGTGCTGTCGCCATAGGGTGTGGGTATCTTTCTCTCGGATGACCCAAAAATTCTGGCTTTCGAACGATTGGAAAAATACAGCGGAATCGATTCGGTCTATCTCCTGCCCGTCTTCGGTGTAGATCCAAATTTTATGGTTTTCAGCGTGGTAAAAATAAATGCTTTTATCCGCATAAACCAAAACAGAACATTGAACGGGCTGTTCATCATCCGCAAAGGCGACTTCCTCCTTTGGATGTTTTCGTTGCCAAATCATCGCGCCGTGTTGATCCCACAATTGTAGAAGGCTTTGGTCTTTACTCCAAGTGCAGTATACAGATCCTGCGATACAAAATTGAGATACGTCCTGTCCCAATTTATGCAGAAGGACTCGTTTGGTCGTTAACACCATCTCATGTTCATTGAGCGGATGAGCGCTTATGATGTCACTCGGCATGGTCAATATGGTTTCGGGAGTAGCCGATCCGAGACGGGGCTTCGTAAGGCAGCGAATGCAAGTGTCGTCGATGTAGGCCAAGCCCCTTTTGGGGAACGCAAACAGATTTTCTGCTCGCTCCAATAGAGCTCCTTCTTCCCATTTGGTATCATGCTTACACCATCTCAGACGCAGCATTGGTAGAGCAACCAAGAAGATATCGTTATGCACCTGCTTCCAAATGGGATTTCTTCTTTTTCGTGTTGTGGTACTCCAGTCAATATCTTCCTCTTTGAGGAGATGAGATACCTCTTTGGACGCGAGATCGAGAGTGTAAATATCGTGAAAAGTGTCGGTATGTCCTTGGTGCTCTCGCAATACGGAGTGAATCACTTTCCAGCGGCCGTCACTCCCTTGCCAAATATCGTCTTTGGAGCGCAAAATGGGTAGTTTTAATTCCATTTGCTGCTTGGTTTGCAAATCCAAAAGATGGTTGTGGTCGGAAAATTGGATGAAAACATACCGCGCATCGAGTTGTTTCCAAAAGACGCTCGGTTTTTCGGATGCGATCAGCGTCTCGACCTCTTTGTTGTACAGATTGTACAAGATTAATTGGTATCGCTCTGAACGATGCTGTTTTGCCCAATACAGTACCGTTTTATCTGAAATGCGTAAGAAGTCGGTAATGTTTCCGGTGTGGTCGATAATGGTATGGATGCATTCCGATAGCTCAGGCTTCGCTGGACGATTTTGCTTGGCCAACCAAAACCATTCCTCATCTTGTTCGTCGTACCACTCAGCGGCCGCTGCACCGATATGGCTCTCCTTTGCGTAATCATGGGCAAGTTGGTGTAGCATGCGGTCTTTGTTATCCGATTGGGAAAAGAAGAGTCGGATATTTTTTTGTACAAAGTCATTCCACTCTTGCACCGTTTTATCCTTTGAAATCATGCTGAGGAGCCAATAATTTTTCTCCAACTCGACCTGGTTTTTGATTTCGTTGTATTGGATTCGTTTCAGTAGCCATTTGTAGTTTTGTATGAGACGTATGGCGTCCGCTTTTTGCCCTCCAATCAAAAGATGTGAGATTCCATGGATGTAAGTGTAAAAGAGTAAGGAGCCAGCTTCTTTGAGCTGAGGCCAGTTCGTCGCGGATTCAGACAGCTGTCTGTGATGAAAGAGCACGGTTTGATTGCGAACCCGGGGCATATTTTCTCCTACATGAATGGATGAGGATCGTGTGAAACGGTTAGGGTTACCATCCAGTAACCGTTGGCATATTAGAGTACCAATTATCATCTATCGGGTCTTGGAAGATCAGATTCTACGAGCGCCGACTCCTCTTCATCGGGGTTCGACTCGAAGATCCATGGCTGCGTCTTTCAATTGCGACAAGTCTTTATCGCGATGGAAGATTCGTCCGTCCACTTCTGCATCTATAGCGTGGATCAACTTGTCCAAATACGCGACATCTTTTTGTTCTTTAAAATAGGAAGCAGCATGAACGTAGGGCAATACTGGACTGTCTTCTATTTCTATAGAAACCAGTTTGTTTTCCTTTCTCGTCGTCAACAGAAGCGCGCATAGCTCTTTGATTTTATCGTCTCCTTTTATGATGTAAGGCATGGAGCAAGTGGGCGCTGATTAACCAAATTTCCCAACGAATTTTGAAATTAGCCTTCTGTACTTCAGATTCTCTTGAAGAGAACGCCAAGTTTGGAGACGACC
>JAYYRF010000264.1:0-11010 GCA_036127535.1 Myxococcota bacterium
GGTATAAAACGGCACACACCAAAGCCAAGAAGCCAACAGCACCAAAGAAGAGAATTCGAACCGACTGGATATAGGGCAACACAAATACGAGAAAAGCATTGCTGAGTTCAAACCAGGCAAACCATAGAATTAGCTTGGAAAGTCGTGGAAAACGAACTCGTAAACTACACGCTTCCACATAAAAGAGAAAGGTGCAAAAGACGCTTCCAGATAAAAAGACAATAATCAAACGGTTGGTCAACCACGCCCGGCTTTCAACCGGAACCAATAAACCAGCCTCACCCCAATTAAAAACCATCCACTGTAGCAAACTGCATATTGCCAATGCGCTCAACCAACCAAATATCGGCTTGCGCAACCAAAGGAATAGAGCGAAAGCGTAGATTCCCATCAGGCCAAAGATTCCCGTCATCAAACCGGTTACCAAATGCGATGACATTTCTTGGCTCTGCAAAATGTCCAGTTTGGCTAGCTGAAGGGATCCGCTCATGGTACCTTCATCTTCGATTCGCAACACCACACTCTTTTGCGCACCGGCGTCGACCCGAATGGGAACACGGGGAATAAAATGCTTGATGGGTCGCTCCTGCAAAGGAGCATCTTGACCGATTTCAAATTTTTCAGTACCGCTGTTCTCGTCCGTGATCCATACGGTCAAGCGATCTGCGTGTCCGTTGCTAAATTGCAATGCTCTCTCTTCGGATTGGTTTGTTGGATTGACAAGACGAAAACGGAGCCACATGACCCCCTCATCCAATCCCTTTGAAAATGGCTCTCCGTCGGGTTCTCTCCATTCGGTCACCGCCTGAATAGTCTGAACGGTATGCATCGAAGATGCGTCAAATATAAATTCGGTGTTTCCATCGATCACCTGCTCTAATACCTCGCTTTGTATCTCAATCGGGGGTGCGGCTTGCGCGCGAAACGTACCCAACAGGCCAAGGAGGAGCATACAAGCATAAAAAAAACGACGAAAAATATATGCTTTCCCTTTTTTTTTCAAACGCATTCCAGCCTCCCAAATGCTCCTTCGGTCGAGGATTTCATCATAACAACCTCGTATACAACAAGACAGGCTTCATACGGTTTAATGAACAAAATCCAAGATCTTTCGATACCACCGTGTCGAAGCAGAATACCCAACGCTCAGCCTACAAAGCGAAAAGTACCCAACAGATCGCTGACGGCTCGATATCCAAATAGAAAAAAGAATACACAATCGTTCATTTCGGGGAAAAACAGATACAAAAAATCGTACTCGTGACCGGAGCCTCCAGCGGCATTGAAAAGTCGACGGCCATCTTACTGGCGCGACAAGGATGGCGCGTATCCTGATCAAGGCCATCGGAAATCGCCGCCGAGAAATCGCGGTTCCCTTTATGTTACAAGTATTTTTTTGGTCTTTTCGGTGGTTCCCCAGACTGACGCGCTACTCCATCGTCGCCACGCAAGAGGCAAGCGACTTCGTCAAACTAATCGTGGACAGAGGGACCAGCACTCCCCTTTGGGATCCGTATAGATTCCACCAAATCCTGAATTTCTTGCGGTGGTGGCGCGGTACGCTTTGATACGATCATCGCGACCACGAAATTGAGAACCATTCCCAGTGTACCGATGCCCTCCGGAGAAATCCCGAATAGCCACTGTTCACTGGTTCCGCCCAGGAATTTGAAGTAGACAATGTAAGAGCTGGTAAATATCAATCCGCTCAGCATACCTGTAATCACACCCTCTCGATTCGCCCAGCGCGTAAAGATGCCCAGTAAAATGGCGGGAAAGAATGTCGATGCGGCCAAACCAAAGGCGAACGCAACGACCTGGGCAACAAACCCCGGTGGATTAATACCAAAATATCCGGCAACCAAGACCGCAAACGAAGCCGCAATGCGGGCAGCCCAAAGCTCCTGTTTTTCGGTAATATCCGGACGAAGCGTTCGTTTGAGTAAATCGTGGCTGATCGCGGTGCTGACGACGAGGAGAAGACCCGCCGCTGTCGATAAAGCGGCCGCCAATGCACCGGCAGCAACAAGCGCGATGACCCACGCGGGAAGCTGGGCGATTTCTGGATTGGCGAGAACCATAATGTCGCGATCGATGTACAGTTCGTTTTGACTCTCGGTGGGCTTGTTTTCCAACAGCCGCTGTCCGTGTATCCCACGCTTGTCTGCTTCGATGAATTTCGGTTTCCCGACAAAGGGTTTTCCACTGTAGTATTGAATTTTGCCGTCCTCGTTTTTATCTACCCAAGCGAGCAGTCCCGTGTTTTCCCAGTTGTGAAACCAATCTGGAATGCTTTTTTCCGTCTCGTGTTGGGTATAATGCGCATTCTGAACCGTATCGATGAGGTTCGTACGCGCAAAGGCGGCCACAGCCGGTGCCGTCGTGTATAAAATCGCGATAAAAAGCAGTGCCCATCCAGCGCTAATGCGCGCATCTCGCACCTTTGGTACCGTATAAAATCGCACGATCACGTGCGGTAAACCCGCTGTCCCCACCATCAACGCGGCGGCAATACAAAAAACGTCTAGCTTCGATTTGCTGCCGCTGGTGTACGCTTCGAACCCGAGTTCCGCATGTAGGCCATTGAGCTTTTCCAATAAAGCAACGCTTTGCCCCCCCGCGATACGAGAACCGATGTCCCCGCCCAGGTTCCCTCCAAAACCCAATTGTGGAATGGGATTGTTGGTGAGCATGATGCTGATAAAAATCGCCGGTACCATAAAGGCAAATATCAAAATGACATATTGAGCCACTTGCGTATAGGTTATGCCCTTCATACCGCCCAAGACCGCATAAAAAAGAACCAAACCCATGCCGATGATCACGCCGGTTGTGATGTCGACTTCAAGAAATCGACTAAAGACAACCCCAACACCGCGCATTTGACCCGCCACGTAGGTAAACGAAATGAAAATCGCACACAACACCGCCACCACCCGAGCGGTATTGGAATAGTATCGATCTCCGACAAAATCAGGAACCGTAAACTTACCAAACTTGCGTAAATACGGTGCGAGGAGCAGGGCCAGTAAAACATAGCCACCCGTCCAGCCCATGAGGTAAACCGAACCATCGTATCCCATAAACGAAATGAGACCCGCCATACTGATAAAAGACGCAGCACTCATCCAGTCTGCAGCCGTCGCCATCCCGTTGGCAACCGGGTGTACCCCTCCACCAGCAACGTAAAATTCCTTTGTCGAACTCGCACGAGACCAAATGGCGATCCCAACATAGAGCGTAAAGGTAAACCCAACGATTAGAAATGTCCAAGTTTGTACATCCATATTCTCAGTCCTCTGCCACGCCGTACTGCTGATCGAGCCTATTCATTTGAAAGGAATAGACAAATATCAAAATGACAAAAACAAAGATTGAGCCCTGCTGTGCAAACCAAAAACCCAGGGGAAATGCGGTTCCTGGAAGGTTTACCGTATTCAGAACATCTGTAAAGAGTATGCCACACCCATACGATACAATGAACCATATCGCGAGTAAAATACAAACGAGACGTATGTTTAAACGCCAATATTGAGAATGATTTTTTTGTGTATCCACACCGGCTCCTTCATCAAAGCACATCGTTCTATACCATTGTATACAAAGCGCTTCGAATGCCACCGAAATATCTTTGGATTCTTAAGGATGATGGTTGTGCTTCCAAGAATCTTCTTGAAAACCCCAGCCTTGTTCTCTGTACAGACGTTCGAAAAGGAGCCGTTTCGTCGCCGTAGACGTATCGTTTAAACCGGACGATCCATGTTCGGAGCGCGGTAGCGGACCCTGCCAGACATCTACGAGAGCAAACTCTCTTCCGTTCCGACCATACAAGCAATAGGCGGATTCGCTCTTCAGCGTACCATCCAAACGATATCACCGGCCGCCGTATGGCAAAGATGGTTGGTATTGAGAGCACCCTCATGCCATGTAAAGCTGTCTTCTGAAGAGACGGAGCTCGGTAGATAACTGGATACATCGAACCCCGCATGCCAGTTGTAGCTGCCACTGGTTCCGTGCCACCAACGGAAAGCATAGTTCGAACAGCTGTATCCGCGAACCCTGCAAGACATGTTGTGGGGATTGCTCAAATTGGAATAGAGCGTGTATGAACTATAGTCTGTCTCCAGCAGATTGATATCCGCAAAGATATAGTCGTCCAAAGAACTGCTGTAGTCTCGATGGCACCGCGCGTGAAACTCTGTGGAAACGTCGAAGAGATCCAACATACTCGCGAGATCAAGACGATAATCGTCCCAATTGAAACTGCTTGGGTTGCGCGGCAAATCATAGTCGAAAAAAGATGCGTAGTAGTATGTCGAACGATAGGAAATATCGTAGGACTCGATGATAGTCCAGCCTCCACCGTCCGTTGTCATGTCGCAGTAGACTTCAAAGGGATCCGATCCCATATCGTATCCGTCAACATCGATATTGTATAGACCATCCCCCGTACTCTTGCCCACATTTAAAATGTCCAAACACGTTTCTCCCACCGCACAACCACCGCCTTGCTCAGGCAAAATCGCGGCATCGGAATCGTCGCAGTCGCTACCACCACAGGTAATATCGGAATAGCCATCCCCATCGGCGTCGTTATCGATCGAACCATCGCAGTTCAAGTCTGTGTCTTCGCACCCTTCATTCGCACCCGGTGAAATGCTGTCGTCATCATCATCGCAATCTCCGCCCGATTCGACGTAGTATGATGTCGGTGCTTCACAAGCCTCCTCTTCCGTCGCATCGTCTCCGTAGCCATCACCGTCCATGTCCAAATACCAGTACGACAAAACATTCTCGTCTACACTGCCGTTGCAGTCGTTGTCCACGCCGTCACATACCTCCGCTGCACCGGTATATGCCAATTCTTCGGTATCGTCACAGTCGAGATCGTTCATCACAAATCCACTCAGCGCTTCACATTGTCCAACGCTTACATTCGCCCCGTACCCGTCTCCGTCTATATCCAAATACCATATCGTATCCGGATTTTGAAGCGGATCGGCATCGTTACAGTCGCTGTTGTTCGACACATAACCGGACGGCTGCTGGCAAATTTGTAGTGCATACGCATCATCGCCATATCCGTCTTGGTCGTAGTCGAGGTACCAAACGGCAGAACCTGAAACCGACGCATCGGCATCGTTACAGTCATCGGAGTTATCGACATATCCAGAGGGTTGCTCACAAGACTGGAGTATATCCGCTAGGCTGCCATAGCCATCTCCATCGGAGTCCGCAAACCACAACGGAGCCCCGACCGAACCTTCTCCGTCTATGTCTTCATCGCAGTTGTTATCGATGCCATCGCACAATTCAACCGCACCGGGAAACACTTCACTATCGGTATCGTCACAGTCCCAGTCATTTTCGACGTAGCCTTCTGTTCCCATACAGGCCTGCACCGACTGTGCGGGATCTCCAAACCCATCTCCGTCCGCGTCGACGTAAAAAGCGTTTCCAACATCTTCGTCCGTCTCTCCGTCACAATCGTTGTCTAATTCATCACAGACCTCAACCGCACCGGGAAACACGGTATTGTTGTTGTCATCGCAGTCACCGATCTCCGAACTGTACCCCGCTTCTAACTCGCACAAAAAGGTCGCCCCCTCTTCTGTGCCATAGCCATCTCCATCGGAGTCCAGATAGTACCGTTCACCGATTTCCTCGTCGACATCACCGTCGCAATCATTGTCCAAGCCATCACAGGTCTCGTTTGCTCCCGGATAAGCATCTGCGCTCGCATCATCGCAATCATTGGCGTTGGGAACATACCCATCGGGTGCTTCGCACGCTTGTACCGTTGTTTCGTCGTCTCCAAATCCGTCTTCGTCAACGTCGATGTAGAAGTCGGTGCTCACGCCTTCATCGATTTGACCATCGCAATTGTTGTCCAGACCATCGCAAACCTCGACCTCTCCGGGATTGATGTTGGCGTCATCATCATCGCAATCTTCATCGGAGAGAAAACCGTCGGCGTCCGCATCTGATGTTACTTGTCCCTCAGAGGAAGGTTCTACAAAGCTCTTTGTTTCACCTCTGCAACCCCAAAATATAGGCACAGACAACCACAATAGAACACGCATCGTTACTCCTATGTCTTAGATTCATTCTTATGAATACAGTATAATCTGAGAGATGCACAAATCACTTACTTTATCCACCCATTTCTCTTTCGTTCCGTATTGAATCAACCATGTTTCTTTTACTCATACACGCTCTCGTCGGATGCCGCGCACCGGATTCTCCGTCGCCACTTCGGATTCACGCGGCCGCCAGTCTTTCCTCTGTCACACCGGCACTACTCGCTGATTTTTCCGCCGATGTAACCGGAGAGTTTAATTTTGCCTCTTCCTCCATACTGGCACGGCAACTGGAACACGGAATCGAATCAGACGTGTATCTTTCAGCAAATCTCAAATGGATGGATTACATCGAAGGAAAGGATCTCATTCAAAGTGGTTTGCGCTCTGATCATATACAAAACCAATTGGTCTTAATCGTTCCCAAAGGCAATCCGAAAATCAACATTGCGGATCTTGATACCGAGAGTGTTCATACCGTTGCTATGGGAGACTGGCATCACGTTCCGGCGGGCATATACGCCAAAGAAGCTCTCGAATCCATGAACTTGTGGCCGACCATACAAACCAAGTCTATCGCGGCCATGGATGTTCGCGCCGCCATGACCTATGTGGAGAGAAAGGCCGTATCGGTGGGAATCGTCTACAAAACCGACGCTTTGATCAGTAACAAGGTGCAGATTAGTGCAGCGTTTCCCCACGAAAACCAACCGGACATTCGATATTCCGTAGCGCTCTTGGAGAAAAGTACGCATCCCCAGGCCCTGGCTTTTTACCGGTACTTGTCTTCAAAAAGAGCTCGAGCGATCTTCGAAAAGCATGGTTTTGTTTTTCAAATGCAATAATTACGACGTACGCATTTAACCTACCCTCGCAAAAACGATATGTCCTCTGAAACACACGTCATATTCCTCTCCTTTCAAGTCGCACTGCTCGCGACCCTCCTCATTTTGCCGGCCGGCATCTTTTTTGGCTGGCTCCTTTCCCGCAAACAATTTTGGGGCAAGTCTTTCTTAGACGCATTGATCAACATTCCATTGGTCTTACCACCCGTTGTTACCGGTTATTTTTTGCTCGTTCTTTTGGGACCCAATGGGTTTCTCGGTGCACCACTCAAGGAGTATCTCGGCGTAACCCTCGCATTTAGTTGGCATGGAGCCATTCTCGCAGGCGGCATCGTAAGTCTTCCGCTTTTGGTTCGTTCCGTTCGCGTGGCGATAGAGAGCGTTGATCGGGGCTTGGAAGATGCTGCTCGCATGTTGTATGCCACGGAATTATCGATTTTTAGGAGGATTACGCTCCCCCTGGCTATTCACGGAATTGTTGCCGGCACGGTTTTAGCCTTTGCCCGAGCACTCGGTGAATTCGGAGCCACCATCATCTTTGCGAGCAACATTCCCGGAAAAACCCAAACCATTCCCCTGGCGATCTTCACGCTTATCAATCAACCCGGGGGAGAGAGTAAAGTCAAAGTATTAGTCATTGCATCCATCGTCTTTGCTTATTTCAGTATGCTCATCAATGAATTCTTAATCCGAAAACTCCACCATGCTCGAACTTGATCTTCACAAGCACTTCGATAATTTCCATATCCAACTGCAATGCTCCATTTCACATCCGTTCACCGCGATTTTTGGCGCTTCGGGTGCCGGGAAAACGACCCTTTTGAATATGATTGCCGGTCTCACAAATCCAAACCGAGGAAAAATTATACTGGAAACAAAGATTCTTTTCGACTCGGACAGAGGGATTTCCATTCGGCCACAACACCGAAGAATCGGATACATCTTTCAAGAAAGCCGACTCTTTCCTCATATGAGCATTCGGGAGAATATTCTTTATGGACTGAAAAACCTGCCCAAAAGCGAGCAACGATTTCAAGAAAAAGACGTCGTAGAAACGCTCGGCATTGGCATGTTGTTGGACAGAACCCCCAAAGGACTGTCCGGAGGAGAAAGGCAAAGATGTGCGTTGGCACGTGCACTGCTCGCTTCACCATCTTTATTATTGATGGATGAACCGATGGCCGCCCTGGATCGAAGAACCAAACTGCAATTTCTGCATTTTTTGAAGCAGGTGCAACACGACTATGCTCTTCCCATCTTGTATGTATCTCATGACGTAGACAATGTTCTCTCCTTTGCCGATGATGTGTTGGTGATGGAATCTGGTACGCGCGTCGCACAGGGAAAGCCGATAAACGTACTCTCTCAAACCATCCGTTCGCGCTTCCCCAAGAGCACGGATTCGACCAATTACATCTCCGCACACATCGTTGAACACCGAATCGAAGACGGTCAAAGCGTCGTGCAGTCCAATGGGGTTTCCGTGTGCATTCCCCTCATCGATAAACCCGTGCAAAGCCATGTCACTCTCTCCCTCCACACATCGGAGATTATGGTGTCCCTTCACAGACCAAAACAAATCAGCGCCCGTAATGTCCTCGAAGGGATCGTCCAAAAAATCACCCTCCGAGAGACCCGTGTTCTTTTGACGGTCGATGTCGGTTTTTCGATGAGCGTCGACATTGCGCGGGCTGCGCTTGTCGATTTAAATCTACAAACGGGAACGACCGTCTTTCTCATTTTTTAGCGTTGTGTAGCAAGGACTCTGTATCGTTGTATCCACGTTGCAAGGTCGACATATCGGAAATGGATTCGACATAGACCCCTCCTAAGACGAGATAGAAGAATTTTAACGTCCCTCATCTGTTATCGGAAGACCATCTTCTTCCCCATCACCAGCGACATCGACAAGCACGTGACAAAAAACGCGACACAACCCCCAAATGAAATGGAAGTCTCGGCTCGCAAGCAGCCGAAACCTACCTTTCTTTGCATAGTTCGAGAGACAGTAACTGGTGGTAATCACAACGGTTCCCGTGTAGAGATCATCTTCCCACAATGCAACCAGCTCTTCCACGACCGGCTCTGAAAAGCAGGTACAATACGAATAAATCACATCCGCGTCACGATAGTCGATGCGCCGGACATCCGCACGGACAAAATCCATTCGCTCTCTCCCCAAAATGCTTCGAAGTCGGTTGGCTCGGCGAATATATTGCGGAATAATATCGATGCCGATCGTACGATCCGCTCGGTTGAGGGCATCCAAGAAGAACGTGGTCCGCCCCCAACCGCAACCGACATCGAAAATGACGGCATTTTGTGGAATCCGAGCCCAACGACATATCTTTTCCAAGGTTCGTAGCGGGGTCTCTCCGAAGACAAACTCTGTCGAATCATTTTGGTTACGAATGTACCGCGCATTGATCCGATATGGAGAAATGATTGGATACAACAACGCCAATCCGATTTCTACTCCCAGCATCCGCTGGGAAAAACCATATCGAAAAAAAGACGCCACATTCTCGGCTAAAGAGAGAAATGCGAAACGAATGGTAAATAGCAATCGTTGAAAAAACATACGATCCACATATCCCTAAGACATCGAAACGACACCATGTCGAGTGGTTTCCCTCTCAAACATACTTCATATGCTATGCCAAACATCAATTTTTATCTTTGGAATCGAAACGACGATGGACGAGCATCTACCATTCAACTCTCTCTTTGGATTAGAGGAGCGAAAGTCCTATTCGACTTTTTTACACAAGTAATAGGCCGTTCCCCGACTGGACAACGGAGCATCGTTGTCAAGCCGATCTCGTCCCTGCTCGAGGATTTCGAATCCAACCTCTTCAATCCATTTTCGCAGTCTTGCATTACTAAAACGAGACCCGTGCTTCCAACCGGGCGCGGGAGTCACAAAATAATCTTCGTCTTCTGACTCGAGCGATATAACGCTTTGCACAACAACGTAGTGACGGGTGATGGTGTGACACAATTCCAGTACTCTTTTGGGATCATGCACGTGGTATAAACCTCCCGCACACAAGGTTACATCGTACCGCTCCTCTGGCGAGAGATCGTATACGTCCATATACTGAAATTCGATATCGCTCTGCAATACGGAATTCATAACTTTGGCCTGTTTAATTCTCCTCTCGTTGAGATCTAACGCTTTGAGGTTCTGTAATTCATACGTCCTTTGCATCCAAAAAGAGTAATAACCATCCGCACAAAAAAGTTCTAACGTCGACGGCTTTTCTACTCCCTTCGACTTACAGGAGAGAAAGGCTTCCTCTAAATACGGCAAGATGTATTTTTCCTTTCGCTGCTGGTTTCCGCCGTTCACGTTAATCGTCTTCATGAGCTTTTCCCTTCTCAAGGCAGCGGCGTACGCTTTTTTGAGATAATGACGTGGTTTAGAGAAAAACTTATCGACCAAGTAACGAGGAGAATAATCAGATAAAAAACCCCTTATTGTTCTCTCTTGGGTCTGCTCGCGGAAGTGGGTTTGGATTCCGAGAGACGAGAAGTCGTGATACCACGGACGAGCATCGTAAATCATTTGGTGAAAGCGAGGTTCGACAGTCACAACTCCATCCTGCCAAAGAAGAGGGTATCATAACAAAAGTATTCAGATTTGTTCAAAGAATTATCGGTTAAACCTTCACCGTATCAGATGGATCAATGCGGATACGTTAGTTCCATAATATCCCTTTCGATACCCAAGGATTTTTACATGTTGATTTTGATCAGTGCCCTCGCTTTGGCTACCCCCCAATCCGAACTGCGACAAGGAATGTGGATGCTAAACGGTTGGGCAGCCGGAAATATGATTGCCAGCACCCCATACGCTTTCTCTTCAGATCTGCAGACGGCCTCCTATCATCAGATGAACATCGGCTGGAATCTGATCAACGCAGGCCTTGCCAGCTATACCCTCCTCGATCCAAAACCTGTCGAACCCCAAAAAATGGCCAATCTCTTTTGGGTCAATGCTGGACTCGATATTTTGTACGTTGCGAGCGGTTACTTCCTGAGGGCACAGGGAATTAAAGAGCAGAATCCACAATGGGTGGGAT
>JAYYRF010000265.1:0-3748 GCA_036127535.1 Myxococcota bacterium
TTTTTCTACTGGAACGAGAAAAAATGACTCCAACAAAACAAAGGTGGATTTAGGGGCGCTAACGACTGTTCTGGGTACGTATAGCACTTTGGCTCGTGATGACACCACCAAGCGCATATGTACGAAATCCTTACCGCAGAAACAAAACGACTGTATTTTGGAGGGTATTTGTTTTCCATCGAATACGGATTGGGAGATGGTCGAGTGACGCATTCGATCGAATCGACTTTTGGGTATATGTATATGAAAAATGAACGTCTTATCAAGAAGATTGGATCCAATTCAGATACGGTATACTTGCTTTGGGTTTCTAATTCGGCCGCTTTGCCTGCGAATCGCAAATCGAACCCTCGCCTGTCTCCCGTGTTCCGGATTCAGCATCTTCTACTCCATGTTCAAAATGGAAACGCTCTACAAAACCGCACTGGAAATACGGAAAGAGCAAAGGATAGACCTCATCTTATCCGATTCGATTATGCCAAGGATCAACGGCCAACAGCTGTTTGATCGTATCCCAAAAGCATATCCCAAGATTCCCTTTGTGAGCATGACAGGTTTTTCCACACACAAGGGGTTTTTTCGAAATATTCCCGTACTGGGAAAGCCGATCTCTCGTCAAATGCTAATAGAAGTATTTGAGCATCTCTTACCCGATTCCAATACGTCTATATATGGATAAGCTCTTCGTGGAGAGTATCCCTAGCCTCCCATCTCGGTACCCGCAATCGCAGACGATATAACCATAAAAAAAAATTGTAAACCCCATCCCCTCCACGGAGTCCATCATTTCCATTAGACCCTATTCGCGCACGCACCAAATCCTCGCATTGTCACTTCCGATCATCGGTGGAATGGTCTCCCAAAATATACTCAACCTCGTCGACACGGCGATGGTGGGCCAACTCGGACATGTCGCATTGGCAGCCGTCGGCCTCGGGGGATTTGCCAACTTTTTGGCGATCGCATTTATCATGGGCCTCTCCTCAGGGGTACAGGCAATGGCGGCGCGCCGTGTCGGGGAAGATCGTCTTAATGAAACCGCGAAGCCGTTAAATGGAGGGTTACTTTTAGCGTTGTGTCTAAGCATCCCATTGACCTTGATACTGTATTTTAGCGCCCCGTTCCTGTTTCCCTATTTAATTGACGATCCGGACGTTGTATCATCCGGTGTTCCATATCTCCAAGTTCGTTTGCTGGGTATCGCCGCTGTGGGAATGAATTTTTCGTTCCGCGGATATTGGAACGGTGTAAACCTACCCCGACTGTATCTCAAAACCCTGCTCATTATGCATGCTATCAATGTATTTCTCAACTATGTTCTCATATTTGGTAAGTGGGGCTTCCCAGAGATGGGCGCAACCGGGGCAGGACTTGGAACCATGCTTTCGACCTATATTGGAACCGGTGTTTATATCTTTTTGGGTTTTCAATATGCCCGAGAAAATGGTTTCCTAAGGCAACTTCCACAACGCAAAACGATTTTGACCATGCTTCGGCTGTCCATACCCGCTGGAGTGCAGCAGTTTTTCTTTGCCGCCGGTATGACCATGCTGTTTTGGATCATCGGCCAAATCGGTACGGCCGAGGTAGCCGCGTCCAACGTACTGATCAATCTGTTACTGGTCTGTATCTTACCCGGTATCGGGTTTGGTCTGGCCTGTGCTTCCCTGGTCGGACAGGCTCTGGGTAGAAAAGATCCCGACGATGCAAAAGAATGGGGCTACGATGTTGTAAAAATCGCAGCCCTTTGCGTTGCCATTTTATCATCTACTGCTTTTATCTGGCCTGATTTTTATCTAGAGTGGTTTATCCAAGATTCGAAAACTCTCGCACTCGCCCGAAGACCGCTCCAACTCATCGCTCTTGCGATGCCCATCGACGTCGCCGGATTGGTACTGCTCAACGCATTATTGGGAGCCGGCGCTTCCCGCACCGTTATGGTTGTATCCATCAGCTTACAATGGTTGCTTTTCATGCCCATCGCCTGGTTGGTCGGACCAGTATTGGAGTTAGGCCTAATCGCAATTTGGGCAGCCCAATGCGGCTATCGGACTCTGCAAACGCTGGTATTGGTTGTGATATGGCAACGAGGAAGATGGCAAAAAATCAACGTCGACTAGTCGATGCAAGGTTCCAAACACGACGTCTAAAAAGCACCAAAGCAAAAATAGAAAATACCTCCCACGAAAGCGATACATGCGTTGTCGCACAACTCTTGTCCGTAGAGATCTCTTCTTTGGGTTGCGGGTGGTTCGTGGAATCTTTCTCCGCCAAAGGATTGTCGTTTTCAAAAGGAGTCTGCGAGAGAACGGTACCCAAGAGCTTCTCATCCTGGTCGAGACCGGGAATGGAGAGATCCTCGGCCCAATTGGCCGGCAAAAACTGTGCATGAGACCATTTGGGTGGAATAACGGTTGGTTTTTGCTCCGCGTTGATCCGTTCATTCACCAGTACGCTGAGATAGATCTCTGCTTCTCCAAAGAGATTGCGAATCAAAGGTGCCATTGTTTTGGGGATTGTGCTACTTTGAATACGACTTCTGGCGGAGAGCGGGTTCTGAGAAAATCGAGCCGTCGTATAATATGTACCCATAGAGACCACTTCGAAACCACGATCACGAGCGCCGTTGAAATCATTCTCGCTGTAGGCTCGATTGGATATCAGGTAAATCTGCACGTCGAATTCGCCCATATGCGTAGAGAATTTAAGAGGAAATATCGCTTTTTCAGACGGGAATCGAACCCGCAGCGGGGGCAAGGTTGCCTGTACAGATAAATTTCCATCTTCCGATGAGGGTAGAATTTTAATGGCCAAGAATGTCCAGTTCCGCTCTAGATAGTAGCGTAATCCTTCTTCCGATAAGGGAGAAAAGCCATGGTCGGACATCCATTGATTTAACGTGGGCAGCGCATCGACGCCGCTCGCTTGGATGGGCTGGATGAGATAAGGACCAACCGTTGCTGGTGCGAGCAGACGAAGAGAGGACTTGGGCTTGGGAGGCAAACTCCTTTTCGTACCCTTTGCGATGGTCGTGTATTTAGAGCCGCGTCGAAGGTTTCCCCAACGATGCAATTCGGTAAAGAGTTTGGAATCTGCGGTGCCGTATTCAGTTGGCGCGCTGGGAACCGGAACAATCCAAGCGAGAGAATCGACGGCAACCTTTGAGTGATACTGCACGGATAAAATTAACTCTTCCGTCTTCCCATCGTGTAAAATGAGAGCCTGCTGCGCGGATTGGGTGACAGGTGAGGACGAGAAGTCCTTACCCGGATGAAGACAGGCCCCAGCGGGTTTGGACCAAAACAAGATTAAACCCATCGCCATCATGACAGTGTTAACAAGATTCATTTTCTACTCCAAACGATACAACGCATTCCAGATAACAATAGATTCAGTTCGTTTGATCATCTATACAACCTCTATGGAGTCGGCAATGAATGCGATTTCTTTTTGCTGCGAGACATCTTCGGAAGCCATCTCAAACCCCTCGTCTCTCCCACACAACGGTCATGAATTCATCGGAAGACTTTAGTGGCAATCACACTCTTGCTCAGACGAGGAAATGTATGATGCGCTTTAAAAGATCAGATGGGTGGGTTTGGACATGACCACACTCTGTAAGCGCAGACTTCGGACTTGATCCTATATAAAGGCCAGACCAGCATCACAATCAGCCACTCACGCTCCCCTGTTCTTCGCCACCAACGAACCGACCGAGCCGCGCAAGTCGTAATGTTGTGGTAATCAA
>JAYYRF010000266.1:0-4345 GCA_036127535.1 Myxococcota bacterium
CCGGTAAAATCGTTATCGAATCGCAGCCGCGCAAGCATACGCGATTTCGCTGGGTTCTGAGAGATGGCACGGCGCTTGTTTTTATCGATCAGAGGCGATTTGGTTCAGTGGAGCTGTTATCCAACGTAGATTGTCAGAATCGCTTTCAAAAATTAGGCGCTGAACCGTGGCCTGCATATCGCGATGGGGCTTGGTATAGACGTCGCTGGGGAAAGTCCAAAGGTTCCATCAAATCCACGATGTTGAAGCAAGAGCATGTAGCCGGTATTGGAAACATCATGGCGTCAGAGATATGCTTCCGGATGGGTATCGATCCGCGTATATCGTGTGAAAGGCTGAACGAACGGGATTGGGAAGCGTTGGGAGTCGAGTTGCATCGTTTTGTCGAAGCGGTTTTGGAAGAGGAGTCCAGTCCAGAGATCGCCTTTGTTTCCCAAGGGGGAGCACTACCCAAAGCATTTCTCGTTTACGGTCGCAACGGCCAGTCTTGTGGATGCGGTACGATCATCCAAGTGATGAAGCAGGCGGGACGCAGTACCTATTGGTGTCCACGATGTCAGGTGTCGAGGTGATCAACAAGAGATAGCCATTCTGTTATCGCTTCGTAACGTGTCTGTACGTTTTTTCCCATGAGTTCCGATATCGTGTTCTCTGTGTTCAACGCTTGTCCTTAGGTAATGACAACGCGTAAAAGTCGTCTCTTTTGGGGATCGAGTGTTGTGCGAAAGAGCGTTTTGGGCATCATTTCCCCCAAGCCTTTGAAACGGGATATCTTGGGTTTAATACGGGAAGACAACTTCTTTAAGATTTTCGCTTTTTCTTTGTCATCGCTTGCCCAGTATATATTGGAACCAGCATCTATACGGTATAGAGGGGGTTGAGCAAGATAGATATGACCATTGTCGATGAGAGGACGTAAATATCTATAGAAGAAAGTTAGTAGTAGGGTAGCGATATGATGGCCATCTTGATCCGCATCCATCAGCAAGATGACTTTGTTATACCGCAAGCGTGTTAAGTCCAAATCTTTGCCGATGCCACAACCCAAAGCGCGAACAATGTCAGAGAGTTCGTTGTTGCCCAATACTTTTTTCAAGGATGCTTGTTCTGCGTTCAAAACTTTACCGCGTAATGGAAGGATCGCTTGGGTTTTGCGATCTCGACCCTGTTTGGCTGATCCCCCCGCAGAATCTCCCTCTACAATGAAAATTTCCGCCTCCATAGCGATTGAAGAACTACAATCTGCTAGCTTTCCGGGAAGATTGAGACGTCGATTGACAGCTGATTTGCGTCGTACCTTGTTGGTTGCGTCTCTGGAAGCTTGTCGCGCTTTGGCCGCGATGACAATTCGGGAGATTAATGCATCTGCGATGCCTTGGTTTTCCATAAGCCAGTTTTCCAGGACCGGTCTCAGAAGCGAATCGATTTGCGATCGGATTTCAGGATTGTTGAGCTTGTCTTTGGTTTGACCTTGGAACTGGGGTTCGTGTATAAAACAAGAGCAAATACATACGATGCCCTCTCGTATGTCCTCCGCGGAAATTTTTAGGCCTCGTGGAATGCTAACGGAATTGGTTGATATATAGCTGCGTATAGAACGCAAAACAGCGTCTTTTAAACCCTGCTCGTGGGTTCCCCCGTCACTGGTCGGTATGCCATTCACGAAGGAGAAGATTCGTTCGTTGGTGTTGTTGCTCCAGCACAGAGCGACATCGATTCTGGGAAGATCTTTGCGAGAAAACTCGAAGACCGAGTTGGCGACCACGCTGTTTCCTTTGGTTTTTTTGGCTAAGAAATCCTTTACGCCGCCGTTATACTGAAATTCAACTTTACTTTTGGTCTTTTCGTTGCAAAAGATAATGTGCAGACCTTTGTTTAAAAATGCACTGGTCTCGAGTCTTTCCGTGATGAGTTCGGCGTCAAACTCATTGGCATCAAAGATTTGGAGATCGGGTCTGAAAAAGATGGCAGAACCGTTACCTCTGAAGGGACGAAGTTTTTTGAGTGGAGTGTGAGCGACACCGCGTTTGAATTCTTGTTGCCATTCAAATCCGTCCCTGCGAATGGTTGCGATTAGATGATCGCTGAGGGCGTTGACGACACTGGAACCGACTCCGTGTAGACCACCGGATGTAATATAACTTTCGGCATCAAACTTACCGCCGGCATGAAGCGTCGTGAGAATTACTTCCAAGGCTGGTTTGCCCGCCTTTGGGTGGATATCGACCGGAATGCCACGGCCGTTATCGCGCACGGTTACAGAGCATAAATCCGAGTGCAGCGTGACGATAATCTTATTCGCATATCCATTGATCGCTTCATCTATGGCGTTGTCCACAATTTCCCAAAGAAGGTGGTGAAAGCCTGCTTTTCCCGTCCCTCCGATGTACATGCCGGGTCGCTTGCGAACCGGTTCAAGCCCTTCTAGTATGGATATATGTTCTGCACTGTAGCTCATCGTGGCCTCTTGGTGTGGTAAATGATTAAGGAAATTCTGGGAACAGTTTTAGGTTCTCTTCTACGGGGAGTCCCCCTTTTGCTTCTGCTTTGCTGGATGAATCCTCGTCGGAAGGTTCATCGTCCTTACCAGCAAAAATTTCATGGTAGTGGATTAGCGGGGGTGCCCAAGCTTTAAACCGATCGCGTTTGAGAACGATGCTCCCTCGGCTGGCTCTGCGACCGCCGTAGCTTCTGGGAGTGATCTTCATCTCGCGTCCCCGAGACGTGACGAGTGTAGGACCATCGTGTTTACCCAGGGCAAGAGAGAACGCTGCGATTCTATCCTTTGGATCCAGCTTTACGGTTGCGATGCCCTTGCCTGCTCCGCGAACCAGTGTGATCTCTGAAATGGGAAAGCACAAAGAGCGAGTTTGAGCCGATACAACACAAGCCCACTCGTGGCCACCCGCGGGAGAGACGTGAATAATGGAATCATCGTTTCCATCAGGCTTCATGTACTTCCGACCGGTTTTGTTCGAGGGCAACATATGAGACGAGAGAGAAAAACGAATAATCCTACCTTTGTGGGTTATTGCTACACCGTACGGGGGAGGGTTTTTTTCGTCCTCTATATCCGATATTTCTCGTGGTAAGCATTTGGTATCGAAAGAGATGGAGGAAACGATTTTCTCTCCGTTGGCAAAGGTAAAATACTTTTGGATCGGGTCTCCATATCCGGACGTAGAAGGGATGTCTGCGACGCGCATGACAAAGGCTGTACCCAAATTCGAGAAGAATCCGAAGGTTTGTTTCGTATTCGTTTTTGCAATTACAGCGATTTTATCACCCTCGCGGGTTCGAATTTTTTCAATGTTATGGACTCGGCCTTGTCGCTTAATCCAGCCGTCCTTTGTAACGATGACATAGGTCTTCTCGTCCAAGATATAGGCGGCATCATCCGTAATGGTTAGCTCCTCATCTGCACCGCCCAGTTTGGTTTTTCGCTTGGTGCCATAGAGCTTGCGCAACTCTCGCAGTTCTTGCTGTACTGTTTGCCAAATTTTCAGTTCAGAGGCCAAGATATCCTTAATCTTTTGTGCAGCAGCTCGCTTCTCCTTTAATTCCTGTTGAATTGCGTAGATTTCGAGCTTCGCGAGTTTGTAAAGTCGCAGATCCAAGATGGCTTCCGCTTGGCGGTCATCAAAGTTGAACGTTTCTACAATTTTTGCGTGTGCATCCTTTCGGCCATCGCTTTTGCGGATCAGTCGGATCAGAGCATCTAAAATACCAAAGGCTTTTTCAAATGCCTCTAGCAGGTGGAGTCGTTCGTTTAATTGTCCAAGTTCATAATTTAAACGGGCGACAATGCTCTTGTAGCGAAAGTCAAGCCAATGCTGCAATATCTCATGGAGGCTCGCCTTAATCGGAGTTGGTACCGCATTGTCTTCTGCGGGTACCAAGCAGGTGAGATTCAGATGAAAATGTTGTTGCAATTGCGTATGTTTGCACAAATACGCCATTGCTCGGTTCATCGTAGCATCAGCAGAGTCACCTTGTTTAATTTTGAGGCTCAGAACAATGCGAACGGTATCGGTCGATTCGTCTCTTACATCGTCGAGTTGTGGTAGCTTCTTCGTTGAGATTAGGTCACCGATTTTCGATACCAGTGTGCTCTTGTTCACGGCAAATGGAATCTCGTCAATGATTACGTTGTAGCGGCGGCCTTCTTTTTCAAGATGCCAGCATCCTCGGATTTTGATCGCACCCGATCCTTTTTCGTAAAAAGAGCATAATTCTTCCTTACTGTTCAATATGAGGCCACCGGTGGGAAAGTCAGGTCCTTTTATTTTCTTGCAAAGGGTTTGGGTATCGACGTCGGGTCTTTCAATAAGTAAAAGGCATCCGT
>JAYYRF010000267.1:0-2921 GCA_036127535.1 Myxococcota bacterium
AAGCATAAATTCCCACAGTGAAGAGAAAGGAGAGAACTGTTTGGACTGAAAAGAGGTCGTGACGGAGGGGAACCGTTATACATGGATCAAGCGATGGCAATGATCACCGTCTATTTTGTGCGTTTCTCGTATTTGTGAACCATGACGATTCTCTGTTTATCTGATTCTACATCCATCATGGGGGCTTTGACAAAGGGGTATGACCGAGCGTTTTTTCCCGTTCGTCTTCGACACCCTTTTGACCACAGTTTGGAGTATGCACAACGAGAATTTGATTCTCTTGCGCAAAAATTCGATTTGCGTACCATAAAACTCGTCATCGCTGAGTATGTGGATTCTCTTCTCATCATTTTTTGTATGCGCCGGGCGGGGTATTCGATTCCGACAATTTTTATTCCGCACAGCAATCCCTATCCGTTGGAGAATTTCTTCTATTTCACGCTGCTTGCGATTTTGCGCAATCCCCGAGACACCGTTTTGTGCGGAACGCGTAGAACGGCTGCCCAATATCAAAAAGTTTTAAATGTTCGCGCTTTGCCCATCGCGACCTTTGGTATCGATGAACATTTTCAACCGCTAGACAAACGAGAGGCGCGTTTGGCCTTGAAACTCAATCCGGAACAAAAAATCATCTTGTATACCGGGCGTTTTGCGAAGGATAAAAATCTTACGATGCTTATCGATGTCTACCATCAGCAGAAAAAGCGGATCCCCAATTTGCAGCTTGTTTTGAGCTCGAATTACATCGATGCTATCACGTATAACCACTTGGCGACCCAACTAAGAGACGTGATCTGCTTTTATAAGCTTTCGAAGGAACAACTCATTCAATTGTACAGTGCAGCGGATCTGTACACGACACCGGCAACGAGCATCTTTGAAACGTGGGGGCGTTCGCCAATTGAAGCCTTGCGCGGGAACACGCCTCTTCTTTTACCAGATTGGTCGGGGTTTTCCGAGTACACGCTGCCCCACCACGGAAAGATTGCCCGCGTGCATCACTACGAGAGACCCGCGATCTACCCTTTCCATTTCGCACAAACGGATAGAGAGCACTACTCAGAGTTAATGTACGAAATGTTAACCGAACCTTTTCCGTTGCAACTTTCGCTTTCCCCGTGGACGGAGCAGACGTACAGCCTCCAGCAAATCCGTCTTCTGATCGAAGATAATTACAATTCCGCGTTCTCCTTTTTCTCTCCCTATCCGGAAGATAAGCGTATATCGGTAGAGTTGCTTTCCGAAACCGTGGCGATTTTTTTAGATTATCTCCAAGTACAAACCTTAGCCGGTCTGCTTCAAAAAGCAGATCAGCTCGGCATCGTTTCCCGCAAGTTTCTGGGTGGCCTTGAATTTATGCGATTCCTGCATCAGCAATTTTTTCGAGATTTGGCTCCTCTTCCCCCCAAGACTATTGAATGAATTCCAACATTGGCCCCAGCGTCAAATCCAACGTATCGGAGACCGTATATAGATCTCCATCAATGGTATACTTCATAGGACTTTCGGGTTTTAGCGTAAAAGTTGCTCCGCATTCATCTGCTACACGTTCACTTTGAATCGCTGAAGCAAGGCGAATTTTAGGAAGAGCCAAGGCAATCCATATTGGGGGCTGGGTAAAGCCGATGAATTGGGCAACTTCATGGTTTGTGAGGGTGCGATAGAAAGGCCGAAAACCAAATCCAAGATCTGCGAGCGTTGAAATACCAGCGACGGTAAAGCGTTTGTGTTGTATGTACGAACGCCCGTCGACTCGAATATCGACCGCAGTCGGGCGAAATACCTTCTTCACAAAGGAACCATTAATAAACGCGCTTCCGATGGCTCTGGTTAATAGGGTCGCTGCCTTGAGTTGTGAGGGGTTTCCACCTTCGTAGTACGCATCGAGGAATTGCGCGATCCCACCAAAGCCAAAGATGAAACCTACCCTATTTCCAACGATTAAGGGTCGTTTTTTTATGATTTGGAACGGTTGATTCGTCCGTATTTTATCCATGACCTTTCGTAAAATTACAGTAGAACGCTTTTTGAATCCCGTATTCTTCGCAATGTTGTTCATGGTTCCGCTGGGTAAGAGAACAATTTTCGGCCACGGATTGTCCTGATATACCTCATTGAGAGTCGTGAGGACTTGGTGTATGGTTCCATCACCGCCAGAAATTCCGAGTATTTCGAGTCGCTCCTCTTGAAATCGTTGTATCGTATTGGACAATTGATCCAATGTCGGTAGATAGAGTTCGTTCTGTAAAATCTTCGAGAGTGTTTGGAGATGTCTTGGATTTTTACGATTGTGTCCGCTATTTGGATTGCTGATTACTTTAATTGATTTCATACAATGTAGGTGGATAAGAATGTCAGTGATTGTGGCCATCACAACCGATCGTAGAGAGCTCTCCCCCAAAGTACATAGCCCCCGTGTACGTCCGTCCAGACCGGAGGTATTCCTCAAAGAAAAATTGGTTGAGAGGATCGTTGCGGCTGGCGGAATGCCTATTCTATTACCTCCGCTTACGCAAGGGGCAAACATTGATTCTTACTGTCGATGGGTGTGCCAAAACGCATCGGCCGTCGTCATTTCCGGTGGTGCCTTTGACATCGATCCCCGCCATTATGGTGAAGATGTACAAGGTCGCATCGATCGTATCGATGAGAACCGAACGGGTTTGGAACTCGCACTTGCTTTGCACTGTGTGGAACGGAAAACACCACTTCTCGGAATTTGTGGCGGCATGCAGGCCTTGGCCGTTGCGTTGGGGGGACGCTTGATCCAAGACATTGCAACCGAGATTCCAAATTCTTTAGAGCACGAACAACCAACCGATCCAGCACAACCGTGGCACCCCGTTTCCTTTGCTTCCTCCCGTTTTCAAAGGTGGTATCAATCGGACCACATCGACGTGAATTCAACCCATCACCAAGCG
>JAYYRF010000268.1:0-5996 GCA_036127535.1 Myxococcota bacterium
GATACGTAGATTAAGTCTATACTCTTTTATTTAATCCGTCTTCGCTATGCCAATTCTATCTCGAATCAAACACAAAATTCGCCGTGGTCAACAACCCAAACCAATTCCAACCGCCAGCAATTACATCCTTGTGATTTTAGACTCCTGTCGATATGACGCTTTGGCCAAAGCTCAGCCGAAAACCATTCTGAAGCTCGGTTCTCTACAAAAACGTTGGAGCTATGCCAGTTGGACAGCTCCCTCCCATTACAATCTTCTGATGGGACTGCTTCCCCATTCTGCACCGAAGAACGTTTTTGCGAGTACCTTCTACAAAAAGGATTTAGAGCACTTTGGTGTCAGACTCAACATGCCCAATATCCAATTTCAACATATGTTACCCCGGATGTGGCTACCAAAATACCTCAAGAGTCTGGGCTATTATACCAGAGCCCTGGTCAGCATGCCCGTTCTCAATCCAAACACCCCATTGGCCGTCGACTTCGACTCGTATGAACTCGTTGAAAAACACAACGATTTAATGGCCATGATCCCAAAACTACAATTTTCTGCCCATCGTCCCACTTTTTACTTGCTCAACACGGGAGAGACGCACTATCCCTATGCACCCCCAGACGAACCAGAATCACAGTGGCCTCGAATACATGGACTCCACGGCGTTTTTAAACGCATGCAAGAGGGCAGTCCCATTTCGAGTCAATTTTTCAACTTGGATCGACTCAAGCAGCTACAACAACGACAAGTTCGCGTTTTAGATTGGGTCGATCGAGCAATAGAAGCTCTTTTTGACTCCCTACCAGCGAATACCTACGTTACGATTACTTCTGACCACGGCGAACTTTTTGGAGAAGAGGGATTTTTTGGTCATGGGCCGATTCATCATCCAAAGATTTGGGAGGTTCCCTTGGTTGAGGGAAAACTGCGATAACCATTTTTTCATTGACGAGTATGTGTTTTTTTCAGTTTGCCCTTGCAAAAAGCCTTCAAATAGAACAAAAGAAGGCTCAAAGATGGAGAAAGTATGCCCAAAAGAGAAGATTTAAAAAGCATTATGATTATCGGTTCAGGACCGATAATCATCGGTCAAGCGTGCGAATTTGACTATTCAGGGACACAGGCGTGTAAAGTTCTCAAAGCGCTGGGCTATCGAGTGATCTTACTCAATTCGAATCCAGCAACCATCATGACCGATCCGGATCTTGCAGACGTTACCTATATCGAACCACTCACGGTAGAATTTGCAACACAGGTCATCGAAAAAGAAAAGCCCGATGCCCTGCTGCCTACAGTAGGAGGCCAAACCGCCTTGAATCTTGCGATGGAGTTAGAAAAAGAAGGCGTTCTCAAGGAGCACAACGTCGAGTTGATCGGCGCCAACGTCGATGCGATTAACATTGCAGAAGATCGACAACTCTTCAAACAGAAAATGATAGAGTGCGGCCTACCCGTCGCTCCATCTGGGATCGCAACAACACTGCGCGAAGCCGAAGAGTTGATCGGAGATGTTGGTTTACCTGCCATTATCCGTCCATCTTTTACATTGGGTGGGCACGGCGGTGGGGTCGCCTATAACTTAGACGAATTTCGGCATATCGTGTCCCAAGGACTGGTTTTATCTCCGATCTCTCAAGTATTGGTCGAGCGCAGCGCTTTGGGATGGAAAGAGTACGAATTCGAAGTCATGCGAGACATCAAAGACAATGTCATTATCATCTGTTCAATCGAAAATCTCGATCCAATGGGCGTTCACACCGGTGATTCGATCACTGTAGCACCCGCCCAAACACTGACGGATCGAGAATATCAAGACCTTCGTAATATGTCTCTCCAAGTCATCCGTGCTGTTGGCGTAGAAACCGGTGGCTCCAACATCCAATTCGCCGTAGACCCTGTGAGCGGTGACTCTTTCATCATCGAAATGAATCCGCGCGTATCTCGTTCCTCAGCGCTTGCCTCGAAAGCAACCGGATTCCCCATCGCCAAAATTGCTGCGCAGCTCGCAGTGGGATTCACGTTAGACGAAATTCAAAACGACATCACGAGACAAACGCCCGCTTGTTTTGAGCCCGCCCTCGACTATATTGTCGTTAAAATCCCGCGCTGGAATTTTGAAAAATTTCCCTCGGCCGATCCAACCTTGGGCACCCAGATGAAATCCGTCGGAGAAGTCATGAGTTTGGGAGGATCTTTCAAAGAGGCTCTTCTAAAAGCCATTGCTTCTTTGGAGGGAGGATATGAGCATTTGGAACAACTGACCGATCAAGATCTGCATGAAAAAATGGCAATCCCATCTCCCATGCGCTTAGTCGCTGTTTTCCAAGCGCTTCATCGAGGATGGGATGCATCCAAAATTCACGGCATTACACACATTGACCGCTGGTTTTTAAATGAATTAACAGAAATTGTCCATATGGAACAAAGTATCAAGGGACGCTTCTTAGAAGAGATATCAACCGTTGAACTACTCAAAGCCAAACGGATGGGGATGAGCGACGCCCAATTGGCAAGCCTTCTTACCTGCACAGAAGAAAGCCTGAGAGAGTACAGAGAATCCCTTGGGGTTCTTCCCGTATACAAACGCGTTGATACATGCGCTGCAGAGTTTCAAAGTTTCACCCCCTACCTCTATTCCACATATGCCGATGAAGACGAAGCGGGAACCTCTCCCAAGCCGCCCGTGATCATTCTTGGAAATGGCCCCAACCGAATTGGACAAGGAATTGAATTTGACTATTGCTGTTGTCACGCAGCCATGGCTGTAAAAGAAGCCGGATATACATCGATCATGATTAACTGTAATCCAGAAACCGTTTCAACAGACTACGATACTTCGGACAAGCTTTATTTCGAACCCATCAGCAAAGAACATGTACTCTCCATCATAAAAAAAGAATCTCCCAAAGGGGTTATCCTTCAATTTGGAGGCCAAACACCGCTCAAGCTTTCACATTCTGTTCATCCTATACTGGGTAGCAGCGCCGATGCGATCGATTTGTGTGAAGACAGAGAGCGGTTCAATGCTTTAATGAAAGAACTGAATATTCGACAGCCCAAGGGTGCCCTTGCTACCTCCAGAGACGAAGCGATCGCGGCTACACATGAAATTGGTTATCCCCTCTTACTACGGCCTTCCTATGTTTTGGGTGGCCGTGGTATGCACATTTGTGATAACGAAGAAGACTTTCTGAGTGCCCTTTCCGAAGCTCTTCAAGTCACAGAAGACCACCCCGTCCTTTTGGATCGCTTTCTCGTTGGCGCGACCGAATACGATGTCGATGCACTGTGCGACGGCGAAAGTACATACATCGCCGGAATCATGGAGCACATCGAAGAAGCGGGGATTCATTCAGGAGATTCTTCTTGCGTAATCCCACCCGTACTTCTCAATGATGAATGTCGCCAAGAAATGATTGTTGCCGTCAAAAAGATCGCAAACGCTTTGGGCGTCGTAGGCCTGATGAACGTACAATTTGCGGTACAATCCGGAACCGTTTACATCATCGAAGTGAATCCGAGAGCGTCTCGAACCATTCCATACGTTTCAAAGGCTACAGGAATCCCGCTGGCAAAACTTGCTACGCGTATATGCCTAGGCGAAAAACTCTCCGATATTGGCGAGTTAAAACCCTATGGAAAGGGAATGTTTTTTATCAAGTCCCCGGTATTCCCTTGGCGACGATTCGACATTGATGACATCACACTCGGACCAGAGATGCGGAGCACCGGAGAGGTCATGGGCGTTGGTCGCTCCTTTGGAGAAGCATATGCCAAAGCGCTCTTGGGAGCGGGTTTAAAATTACCGTCAAAGGGATCCGTATTTCTATCTTTGCGCGACCAAGACAAACCATTTCTATCCAATATCGCCGGACCGCTGTACAGCATGGGGTTTCATCTTCTCGCAACCGGTGGAACACACAAGATCTTACAATCATTGGGAATCCCCAGTGAACGTGTCTACAAAGTGAAAGAAGGGCGACCCAACATTGTGGATCACGTTCGAAACGGAAAAATTCATTTAATGATCAACACACCGCTCGGCAAAAAGAGTATTCACGATGAGGCGGCTATGCGAATCGCAGGCCTGCAGTTTGGCGTTCCCTGCATTACCAATCTAAGTGCTGCTCAGGTCATTGTGAGTGCGCTAAGATCCATCCGAGCGCGTGAGTTACGGGTACTCAACATACAGCAACTCGACGGGCATCGTTTTTCCCTCGATCCCAATCATTTGACTTAAGGGTTAGTCTCTTTGATCCCAAGTTTTGGGAAACGGGTCGAATACCGAGGCGTATTGGCCAACGATACCGCTTTCTCCTTCTCCCAACAGCTTCGAAAACTCTTTCGCTGCATCTTCCACGGAACGACTCAGCTGCCAATATAGATTCTGCAGCGTTCGAATGCGATCTTCCGTCGTAGACGACCGACCCGCCAGTGTAATTCTCGCAGCGGTTACCGCACAAGAGGCCTTCGCTTGGTACAACTTCCAGTCCATGCCGACGCGCTGCTCTTTCCAAGGCTGCCCATGACGGAGACTATCCCAAATCACGTCCTCTAGGGTGTCAAAATACGTCATTAATAATTCAATGGATTCATGAGAAGGACGCCAAAGACGTTCTAAGTCGGTATACCAGTAATCCCCGCCAATTCCCAAAGCAAGCGGCAAAAGGGATCGATCTTTGGCCTCGTCCTTGGACACAAAGCGAAAGTTTGGATGAAGGCTTTCGTACGCGAGAACGGACTCGTCTAGTCCCAGAGCCGCATCGGCTTCCAATTCCAACACCAAAACGGACTCTTCGTTTTCTTTGGGAATATCCTCTTGGGGTAATCTCGTAACTTGTGGAAGGGAAATCAATTTTTTCCCGCCGTGAGGATCCACCAAGATCGCGGACCCAGAAGAAATGCGAAAATCGGTTCGCGAAGCACGTAAAATGCCCGGAGGTCCTTTGGACATCCGACGACCGACTGGCTCAAGTCCATCAATAACCAAGCGATTTGCATTGGGGTATCTCGATTGTAGATACGTAAACAGCACGCGATTGGAAGCATCCGCCACGGCTCTCAGGCCGCTCAAGTCTACGGCATTTCCATTTCGGGGCTGGAATGAAACACCTAAAATTCCTGGTATATCTATTTCTGTCCAGTTTTTAGGGTCTGCGCTATCAAAGTATTTACTCATATTTGTACCCTTATGTGTATACGACTTCCCAATCAACCGGTATTGCACCATAGTCCATGGGATCATACCCTGCAGGCCAAATGGTCTTATCGTTGTAAACCGCGCCACGAAGATCGGCCTGAGAGAAATCAGAACCGGTAAAATCACAGGATAAAAGTCTTGCTTCTCGTAAATCTGCACCTGCAAAAATACACTCTTGTAAATTGGATCCTTCCAAAGAAGCACCGACCAAAATTGCTGTTTCAAAATTAGCCAATCGAACCAGTGCTTTTTGAAGAACACAATCGTTCATGTATGATTTTCGAAAATCAACGTGCTTCAGACGAGCACCTCTAAAATTCGTCTTTTGTAGCATGGCTCCGAAAAATATAGCGCCATACAAATCAGAGGAGAAAAAATTAGCACCGCGCAGATCTGCGTACGAGAAATCTGATCCTCGAAGCTTCTGTTCTGAAAGTTGTGCACTGGCGAGTCCCTTTCCGGTGAACTTCATGGCCATTATATTTTCGCCTTTCAGTTCCTTTCGCATCCAATTTTTCTTTTGTTGCGCCATACCTTCTCCATGAACACTTAAAAGATAACGATCTCTACTATGAATTTCAAAATCAAAAATGATAAAAGCCCCTACGAGAGGGGCTTTTTCATCGTGTTCTATACACAGAACACAAACGACTGAATATCAACCTAGCTAAGAAGCGAGATGATAGACTGTGGGATTGCTTTTGCTTGACCCAAAGCAGCCACACCAGCTTGTTGCATGATCTGGTAGCGAGTCATGTTCGCTGATTCTGTCGCGTAGTCTACGTCGAGGATCTGAGAAGCA
>JAYYRF010000269.1:0-11861 GCA_036127535.1 Myxococcota bacterium
GGTAGCTATCTTATCTTCGATCGTTCACGTAATCGAGTGGTGGCCGAGCTCGACAAAAAAGCCGGTGCGTTTCGCAGTATACAGCTACCGGCGGGTGACTATTTTGTCAAAAAGCGCCTACCATCTGCGGTTTTAATCCAAAAGATCGCCTTACCCGAAGACAGAACCATTGCGGTTTCAGAAAACCAGATGCATACCGTGCCGTATGAGGAAGATGTGACCAAAGGGCGTCCTTCGAAGACGTTTCAGCCAACGTGGAAGTATGGGTCGCCTTTTTTAGGGAATACCGCGTACACGATGCGACGTGGAGAAAAGAGTATTGGTTTAAAGTCTCTTGCCTATGGACTCAATGATGATGTGACATTGCTCACCTCTTTTTGGATCCCGTCTTTGTCAGCGAAGTATCGCCTTTTACATCAGAACCAGATTTCTCTCGCTCTGCACAGCGGCTATTCCATCGATGTCTTCTCTTTGCGAGATACTCGTTATACGGGGATCTTTCTTACGACGGGCGCATCGGTTTCGTGGCGGTTTAACCCTTCATGGGTGTCTTCGATGGGATTTGATTGGGAACTTGAATCTTGGAACAAAGACGACAGCTCATCGGAAAGTCTGTATTCGTTGTGGGGCAGTACGACATGGATGCCCACAGAAAACGATCTTTTGCAAGTGGTTGGTAGGGGAACCAGCGATTCTTCTTGGACGACGGCGTCGCGTTCCTATGCAGCGACTGTCCAGTATGCTCGTCGCTGGGGCAGAATGAGAGCGGCTGTCGGCGTAGAATATAGTTCTTTTGATACAAGGGGAGAATGGTTGCCCGTCTTCGATCTTTGGTGGCGATGGTAGATTTCATCAAAGGCCATATGCAATTAAAAAATATGTGTGGAACCCTCTTCTTTGTCTCTATCGTTTGAAGTGCGATTACGGATTGCCTGCACCACTTATCGAAGAATACATATACACTCTCTCAGCAACCGAGTTCATCCTTTTCTTTGGCATCTTTGACGAATCATTGTTGCTCAAACAGAAGAAACCATATCCTCGTTGAATCAACCAAGCCCTTTGGGAACCACATCTATATTGACGAGAAGGGTTCCAATCGAATAGGTTTGTTTGTAACGCTTCGTGGTATCGGATCATATCTTTCTCTTCCTTCTAACAGGAATATTTATGTATCATTTTGGCCCCAATGAAACCTATGTTTTGGTATATGAGGTGCTTGCCCTCAGCCAAGGAATCCTCCTGGTTTACCTCTTGGCGTTGGGTTCGAAAAGTCACCTCAAGCGCTGCGTTGACCGTGCGGTTTTTGCTTATTTTCTCTATTCGATCTTTGCGGTTTTTATAGGCCGGAGTATGTATCGACTTGCCGAAGACGGTATGTATGCGCACTTCGGTCAGCTTCCTCCCTATCTCGGCATCGATTACCAAACGCTGAACTTAATCATGACGAGCTTTCTTTTGGCCTTCTCACTGGTCAGTATGAACCTTTGGTACGCGCTTTTAAAAAGAAAGATCGATTTGCCGATGATCGTCTCGTACTCGGTGAGTGTTTCCCTGGTTTTTCTGCACTACATCAACAAAGAGACGATGATTACCTCGAGGGAAAATGCCCAACTGTTTTCGAGTACCTTGCTTCTCATATTCTTTTATGGGGTGGTGATCATGGGAAACGGGCTGCGAAAAATGGAGCCCGGACTAGAAAAAAAGCGTCTTCGGATCTTTTTTATCGCCTATCTCATTCCTTTTTTGGGCGGTTTTGTCTTGGTGTATCTGAACGCGCGGGATTTGGTCAACCAGGCTCAATTTAATATTTGGCTCATTGCTTTGGGAGGTGTTCGTGCCATACTTTTTGTTTGGGCGATCGTAATTTACAAAGTATTCCGTATGGATTTGACATATGCGAGTGAGGATATTTTCGAGAACATGGACGATCCGGTTTTGCTCCTCTCTCCCAAGGATGAAATTACCAGGGCCAATGCGGCGGCACAGCGGTATTTGGGGATAGAAGACGCGCACAGCGCAACCGATATCCGTCAAATTGTGCCGAAGTACTCTCGTGCACAAGCCCGGTTTGAGGTGTCTATCGAAACCCAAGAGGGACTCCGGGAGTACAACTGCGCCAAAACCACCATCGTGCGACAAGATGAATTGATCGGGAGCGTATTGCTCTTTCGCGATATCACGAGACAAAAAGAATTGGCGCGGATGAAAACCGAGTTTACCTCCACGGTCTCCCACGAATTGCGTACACCTCTCACATCGGTGTTGGGATTCGCCAAAATCATCCAAAAGCGTTTTAACGATGTGATTATGCCGAGTTATCAGCCCACCGAAAAGAAGGAAAAGCGGGCGGTAAAGCAGATTGGAAAGAATCTTGACGTCATCATTTCGGAAAGCAAGCGACTGACGAGTCTTATCAACGACGTTCTCGACATATCCAAAATGGAAGCCGGACGGATTGAATGGCGCTTTGCCCGAACCAGCCTCAATGGCATCATCGAACAGGCTTTACAGGCAACGGATGGCCTCTTTGGAAGCAAACCCGTTGGTCTCGTTCGGGACATACCCACCAATTTACCCGAAGTGGTGGCGGATTCGGATCGAATCATTCAAGTGGTCATCAACTTGATTTCCAACGCGGTTAAGTTTACCGATGAGGGTTCGGTTACCGTAAAGGTCGAAGTGGAAAGAGGAAATCTTCTCGTTCATGTAACGGATACCGGTACGGGAATCAGCAAAGCCGACCAGAAGCTGGTGTTTGAAAAATACAAGCAAGTAGGAGATGTTATCACCGATAAACCGCAAGGTACGGGTTTGGGTTTACCGATTTCCAAACAGATTGTGGAGCAGCACGGTGGTTCGATTTGGGTGGACAGCATCATAGGAGAGGGTACGACCTTTTCCTTTTCCTTGCCCCTTGCAGATCTTCCGCAAACCCTTCACAAACCGATCTCCTTCTCAGATCTGCTGAAGCAAATCGATCGTTTGAAATACAGACCTCCCTCGGGGATTAAGAAGATTTTGGTGGTGGACGACGAATCGTCGATACGCCAGATCCTTCGTCAGAGCTTTGAGGCGGCGGGTCACAAAGTCGTCGAGGCGGAGGACGGTGTGGTCGCGCTAAAAATGGTTCACGAACACCAACCGGATGCGATAATCCTCGATATAATGATGCCAAAGATGAACGGTTTCGACGTAGCGGCCACGTTGAAAAACGACCCGAAATACATGGGGATTCCGATCATCGTTTTGACGGTCGTGGACGATGCACAGCGTATTTACGGTTTGGGTGTAGAGCGCTACATTACGAAACCCTTTGAGCCGCAAGAGATCGTAACAGAGGCGGAGTTGTTGATTCAGCAGAGGGGAGAGGACAACCACGTTGTTTTGCTGGGAGATTTGAGTGGCCGCATCGAAGACTTACGGAGTCGCTTGTCCGGAAATGGTCATACACTTCACGTCGCCGCCGATCGCAGCGCTCTTCCCCGTCTCCTTTCGGAACACCAACCGCGGTTGCTCATCGTCGGTCAAACGGAGGAGCCCCTAACCTCTGCGGAGCTTCAAAGCTTTTTGGGAGCCACATCGGTATTGACGAGAAGGGTTCACAGCAAATAGCGTTGCGCGCTATGAAGCAACAGCATTCTTCTTCTCTTCGCTGCGCTTCCAAAGATAGAATATACTTGGATAGACCAACAACTCGAGTAAGAAGGAGCTGGCGAGTCCTCCCACCATAGGTGCTGCCATCCGTTTCATCACATCTGCTCCGGTTCCGCTACTCCATAAAATCGGAGTTAATGCCAAAGAGGTGCTGAGCACCGTCATGAGTTTCGGTCGAAGACGATGCGCGGCTCCTTCAATGATCGCATCTTCCAGTGAACCCTTTCTGTCGCGGTATGCGATTTTTAGATACAGCAACATGACGACACCCATCTCCGCATCCAAGCCAGCAAGGGCAAGAATTCCCACCCAAACAGCCACCGAGAGCTGAAAATCCAGCAAATACAGGATCCAAAAAGCTCCGACCAGAGAAAAGGGAACCGCCAACATAACAATGCCCGTTTCGATCCATGAGCCCGTATTTTGATAGAGGAGTACCGTAATGAGGAGCAGTGTAATTGGAATGAGATACAAGAGGGTCTCTTGCGCGCGAACGAGATGTTTGTATTGTCCAACCCACAAGTAGCGAACCCCTTCGGGTAAACGAATTCCTGTTAATTTCTCCTCGGCCTGGGCGACAAATTCAGAAATGGCTTTCCCTTGTGGATCGATAAAAACGAATCCGGTGCTTTGCGCGGATTCGGTTCGAAGCATGGGAGGTCCCTTTACAAAGTGAATGTCGGTTACTTCCTCTAGAGGCACAGGTCCCAGCGGACTGTTTACAAGCACATCATCCAACGATTCAGGTGTATCGCGAAAATCCTGAGCATAACGAACTCGAACCCCATATTTCGCGTGTCCGATAATGATATCGTCGAGTTTTTTACCACCGACGGCCATGGCGATGGCATCTTGAATATCCGCTGTTCGCACGCCCCACTTTTGTGCTTTTAGCGGGTTGAGCTCGATATCGACGTAAAATGCTCCGTCATTTCTTTCTGCGATCACCGATCCCAATCCGGCGAGTCTCTTTTCGAGAGCGAGTCCAGCAGCCTGTACTGCGTCGAGATCCGGTCCAAATACTTGTAAAGCAAGCGGTGCGCGAACACCTGTTGACAGCATTTCTGTTCGGGTTTGAATCGGCATCCACCAAATATTGGGCATGCCGGGGATTTGAACCTTAGCGTCTAAATCTGCGACGATGGAATCAAAGGTTGTACCGGTTGGCCAAGTAGAGGGATCCGTGAGTTGAATGGTAATCTCGGCCATTCCCAGCGGTGCGGGATCGGTTGCTGAGTTCATGCGTCCCATCTTACCAAAGACACTTTTAACCTGTGGATGGGATACAATTTGGGCATCCATCGTTTGCAGGACGCGACCGGCTTCCGTATGCCCAATACCTGGTGGTGCCGATGGCATGTAGAGAATATCTCCTTCGTTTAAAGGGGGCATAAATTCGGATTCCAGTTGAAGAAATACGGGAATCGTGCTGATCATGGCGAGCAGAGCACCGCCGATTGATATCCATGGCGAACGAGTACAGAAACGAACGACGGGTACATAGAGAGAGCGAATGCGATCTTCCAATTGTCGGGGTGGAGCAGATCGCTTTTTGAGAAACAGTACGGCTAAGGCTGGAATAAGGGTAATCGACACCAGCGATGCGGCGAGCATGGCATAGCTCTTACCAAAGGCAAGTGGTCTAAATAAGCGGCCTTCGACACCTTCGAGAGCAAACACGGGTAGAAAGGCCACCGCGATCAAAAGCAAGGATATGAAAATAGACGGTCCAACTTCTTGCATGGACGCTACGATGTCCTTCTTGGACTTTCTCGTAATGTTCTCGACCATAATAATCGAAGCATCGACCATTGCGCCAATGGCGACGGCAATCCCGCCGAGAGACATAATATTCAGTGTCAACCCTTGTGATTGAAAGGGAATAAACGACAAAAGTACGGCGACGGGTAAGCCAATTACAATGACCACGGCGGGGCGCAGCTGACCCAAAAAGACCATGACGACCAAGGCGACGATGAGCATCTCTTCGAGTAAGGCGAACTGCAGCGTTTGAATGGATCGCTCGATGAGTTGAGAACGATCGTAGGCAATCTCGATGTTTACGCCTTCGGGTAAGCCTTGTTCGAGCGTTTGGATTCGGTCTTTAACGCGTTGAATCGTTTGTAATGCGTTTTCTTCGTAACGCATGATGATCGTTCCCCCAACGACTTCTCCCAAACCATTCCATTCTGCGATTCCGCGCTCGGGTTCGGAACCGTACTGGATGGCAGCGACATCCTCCAGTAAAACTTGTCCGCCATTGGGTAAAAGAGCGACCAAGATCGTCCGAAGATCGGCCAAGGAGGCGAGGCGACCCTTGCCCCGAATCATATGGGAGTGCCCAGCGATTTCCAAGGTTTGGCCACCGACATCCCGATTGGATTGTCGGATCGCGGTTGCTAAATCTTGCAAGGACAGATCATATGCGCGTAAGGCATTCGGATCAACGACAATTTCAAAGGAGCGAAGTCGACCGCCGATGCTCGCAACTTCAGCGACTCCCTCTACACTTTCCAGGGCATATCGAAGATTCCATTCTTGTATGTCGCGCAGCGTCGCAAGATCTTGGTTGCCGGTTTTGTCGGTGAGCACATAGCTTAGGATCCAGCCAGAGCCGGTTGCATCGGGGCCAAGCTGGGTGTGTACCTCTTCGGGTAGCTGAAGCGTGCTTAATTTTTCTTGTACGCGAGAACGCGCCCAGTATATATCCGTATCCTCCTCAAAAATGGCGTATACGAACGACAAACCGAAAAAAGATTGGCTTCGAATGGATTCGACGTTGGGAAGAGAGAGGAGGGCAGACGAGACGGGTTGTGAGACTTGCTCTTCCATTCTATCGGGACTTTGACCCGACCAATTACTCAATATGATGACTTGTGGGTCAGACAAATCGGGAAGGGCATCCAATGATGATTGTTGCAACGATCGATTGGCCAAAAGAATCAAACCGAAGAAAAGAATGAGAATCATCCAAGGTTTTTTTGCGCTTAACGCTATGATTTGACGAACAGCGTTATTCATTCTCTCCACGCCAAAAATAAGAGGAAGAGCGGAGACGACTTTCCGACGCGAGTAAGAATACACCTGATGATACGACTGTATCGCCGAGGCTTAGGCCTTCTGATACGAAGTACCACTCACCGAATCGCGATCCCAAACGAATATCTCTGGGGCGCAGGCGGTCCTCTCCTTCGTCGATAAAGACCACGCGCCTGTCTCCGGTAAAAATGACCGAATCCACCGGAACGAAGATCCCGGTTTTACTGGTTTTCCAAGATACAGGAATCCGTTCTCCAATGAGCAGATTTTTTGTATCTTCGTTGAATCGTGCACGAACGCGTTTGGTTCTTCCGTTATCGGCGGCAAAGGGGTCGATGAGATCTACGGTTGCCGTTTGCTGATCCTTTACGTTGAGAACAGAACCAACTTCTAAATCCGGCGCTTGTTGTGGAAAGATCCTGAGTTCGAGAACCGGCGTTGGATCCGCTAATTCCATAATGGTTTTTCCAATGGGAATATGTTCGCCTTCTTTCACGTGGATATTATGAACGCAACCGCTTTTCGAAGCATAGATTGTGAGGTGCTCTTGTGCAGAACGAAGAGAGCGAATCCAAGAAGGAGAGAGACCCAATAACTGTAGTTTTTGTCTTGCCACAGCGCTTTGTTGAACGAGAAACTCTTTCTGTGCAGCGTAAACTTCAGGAGAGTATACGCTCATGAGCGGATCGTTCTTATCGACACATACCCCTTTTTGGGAAACGTACAGCTTCGATATCCATGCGGAGTATCGTAAACTCACAATGGAGAGTTCGTCCAAGTTAATGGCAGTTTGGGCGTATATGGTCTCCTCTTTTTCTCGGGTGCTTTCCGATATCTCCATCACATGAATTCCGAGTTTTTGCCGTCGCAACCAATCCACGCGCACGGTGCCGGACTGCGCCTCTTTGTTGTCTATAAAGGTCAAGTCCATATTACAAAGCGGACAGAGTCCGGGCGAGTCTTGCTGTACAGACGGATGCATAGAACAGGTGTAATGTCCGGGTTCGGCGTTGAAGCCTGCGGGGGGTTCTACGGAAAACTCTGCGGGCATCCCACACTGTAGCATAGCGGTTCCCATATACGGATTTGCCATGGTTTCTTCCGTTTGTACCCATTTGTTATAGCCTTCGACCATCGGACACGAAAAGACGAAAAGACCGTCTTTTAGGCTCGGGTAAATCGATATTAAGGCGATGACGCTGCGGCTTAACTCTTGGTAAGCACCGCGAGCTTGAACCAAATCGCTCGCTTCACCCAAAGAATCGGAGCTTTGTAATCCATAAGAGCAAAGATGAACGAGTGAGTCATCGATTTGAGATAAAGAACGCCACTCGTTGCGCAGTTCGGTTGATAATCGTTGGAGTTCAGACGATCGGTCTTGCGCGAGCTCTGCCCGTATAGAGAGAAATATCGATACAATTTGCTGCGCGGTGTCTTTTCCCGACGGGTTTGCGCGCTCGGGCACAAACGGCTTGGATGGTTGTGTGGAGGGGGAATCTGCACAACCAAAGTAAAACAAGAAGAGGTATGTCAAAAGATGTATCACGGCTTCTCGGCCTCGATTGCAAGACCATGTAAAAATAGCTGGTTTGCGTAGCTATACCAAAGTTTTTTAATGATTTGTGCATCGTGATCTAAGATGCGTACGCGTTTATGCTCCGCTTTTAAAACGGAATCAATCGAGACTTGACCCGCTTCAAACGCAACGCCCATTGTAGCACATTCTCGCTCCACGGCGGGTTTGGTCTGCTGCTCTAAGATCTCTCTTTGCTGCAGAAGTCCTTTGGTTACTTGCTCTTCTACCCGAACCTGTGAACGCCAATCTTCTCTTAGGGCTTGCTCTTGCATCTCAATTTTCTTTGTTTTCCAAAACTCATACTCGATCAACGCTTGCTTTGTATTTTGATTGGTCGGAATGCGCATGCCCATTCCAACAGTCCACCACTTGTTTTCATCCATCATCATATTGGAGTGTCCCATGGAAAAAAATAAAGGTGGCCTCTTCTCTATATGATGTAAGTCAGATTGAACACGTGACAATTCTTTATCGAGTTGTGGCTTCGCTAAAAAAGCAGCGGATTGATTTTTTATGGAAAGGGGTGGTGGTATTTCCAAGTCGATTTCCGAGGACAAAGGGCGACCCAAAAGTTCTTCGATCCGAATTTGGTGCTTTTGCACTTCGGTCATATATCCAATGCGGAGAACGCTGAGATCAGCCAGTTCGGATTCGAGTTGGATGAGAACCGCTTTGGGAATGGCGCCGATCTCGACTCGGCCTTGCACGCTTTTTTTGTGTGCCTCAATTAGCTCTTGATGTCGAATACTGAGAGCGAGCTTTCTTTTCGCGTACATCCAGTCTGCAACATGAAAAATTAAGCTTCGTTGGAGTTCTTCTTTTTGTTCTTGTAACAACCGATCGGACTCTCTGATGTAAATGTCTGCTCGTTGTCTTTGAAGAGAGACCTCTTTTCGATAGAGAAACGGCTGGTTGACAGATACTGCGTATCCCGCTCCCAATGGCGCGACAGAGAGTGACAACGAAGGTTCTTTCCATACCTCGGTTGCGGATAGGAATTGGTTTTGCTGCTGCTGTTGCATCTTGGCCGCTTGGACGGAAGGGTGCCGTTCCCATACCTCTTGCACAATCCCTGAGATGCTTTCAGTAGAATCTGCCCATGTAAATGCAATATAGAAAATACACATATGTTTTATCTGAGTCTAAAGAAAGTATTACCCAAAAAATGGAATGATTTGGAAAGAGGAGAAGCTTTTTGAGAAGACCCACATTTTATCAAGTTTGGTTGTGATGAGAACATTTTTTACGTTTGTGAAAGATCAGTTCAGGTGCGAAAGGATGGGTGCGAGAAGGAGACTACGGCGAAGGTAATTCTGACCCTAACGTTTCAATGAGCGGTTTAAGATTTTTTTTGTAAGGGAGCCATGCATCGATGGAAGAGCGGTAGATCGGAGTGCGAACTTGAAAAAGGCTTGGGGTTTCGACGAATCTCTTTTGATCGTAAAATCGCAGGCAACGATCGTCCCAAGACAATTCGCAGTATGCCAAAAGTTTACGAATCTCCCCCTTTGGATCGTGTACGAGCCTTTCATATGACAAGTCGTAAAAGGCATCGGGTATGGTATGGCGCCAATGTTGCATCAAGTCTTGGTACAATCGATGGTACATTCCAAGCTCTCGTAGATCGTAGGCGTAGGGATGGGGGTTTGTAAAATTCATACGATAGTTTGACCAGCAATTATCGATCGCTTTGCGGTTACAGTGAATAATCTTTGCATGGGGAAAGAGGGTATGAATCAAGCCGATAAATAAAAAGTTATGTGGAAGTTTATTACTGATATAGGGAGATTCAGGGGCGTAGCTTTGTTGAACCGCCTGATATTTCTGTGCCAATACGATGCGTTCCTCTGTAGAGCAATGTAGTATCGTCTCCGGAAAAGGTGGGTAACGCCTTTCCAAACCGAAGGCCTTGATCGTGGTTTTGAGTGTCGTACACTCTCCTGCACCAAAAACGTCAGGGTGACTCGAAATGATTTGTTCGGTGAGCGTCGTACCGGAGCGCATCATTCCCACAATGAATATTGGGGAATTCCCTTGTGGGGGAAGTGCGTTGAACGAAGAGAAAAATGATTTTTGAAAGACTTCTTTTATCTGTTGAAAGTACAGACGGTCATCTTCTACGGAGTAAGAAAATTGTTTCCGTTTTAGACGATTTGCAACCTGATAATATTGGAAGGATTCTTCAATCAGACCCAATTGTTGATAGATCTTGCCCAGACCAAAGGCCAAATACAATTTTTTTTCTTCCGGAAGAGCGGGTGAGCGATAGAGCCTTTCCATCTGTTTGACTTCTTCGGTCCGGCTCGAATACGTACTGTGCATCGCGATTTGAAAATACGCTTCTGCGAAATCCGGTTTGTAATGTACGGCTTTGCGATAGGAGAGCAGAGCCTCTTGTTTTTGGTTCATAGCCATTTGTAGATTCGCGAGATTGTTGTGTGCGCTGGGAAAGCTATCGTACAATTGAAGGCACTTCTTGAACATGTCCATCGCTTTTTCTTTTTCGGGTGGAACACCGGACTGTAGAAGATTGCCCAAATTAAAGTAGGCCGCATAGAGTTTCGGATGTCGTTGAATCGTATCTTCGAGGTCTCGCCGCGCTCGTCGATATCTCTCTGGTTCGCAGTATAGGTTCGATAATTGCGCGTGTATCTTGGGTTGTAAGGGGTCGTTTTCCAGCGATTGAAAGAAGGCTTTGAGTGCTGCGCTGTATTGGTTGAGCTTTAAAAGACAAAATCCAGTTTGCGCAAACGCTTCGCTTTGAGAGGGATCGATTTCGCCCGAACGCGCATAGTATGTGAGTGCTTCTTTATAATTTCCGTCTTCTTGAAGGATGCCACCGATGGCATTGTGCGCAGGAACGAAGTTTGGTTCGAGAGATAATACTTGTTGGTAGATCGCCTGCGCCCTTTGCGAATCGCCAAGAGAGAGAAGGGTTGAGGCATACACCATCAAAAATGCTGCTTTCTCTGGCTCGAGAAGCATCGCTTGTTGTGCGTGGGGCAAGGCTTGTGCGAATTGACTTCGATGGATGAGGTGAAGCGATAAGGAATGGTGTGCATACGCGTGGTTTGGAGACATCAACAATGTCTGCTCGTACTGTCTTATCGCCTCTTCTTGCAGGCCTTGTGCCTCCAACACCTGACCGAGACCGTAATGGGCATCAGAAGAGTGTCCATCGAGTCGGATCGCGGTTCGAAAATGCTTTGCCGCTTCCTCAAGTTGGTCTCTTTGGTGCTGTATCGAACCCAGACTCACATGGGCGACGGCATTGTTCGGCGTGAGGAGACACACTTTCTTTAGGTGAGGCAGGGCTTTTTCAATATCCCCTTGCTCGTTGTATAAGAGGCCGAGGAGATGATTGGCCTCTACATCATCGGATTGAAGATGTACGATTTTCTCGCAGATGCGTATGGCACCGAGGCGATCGCCTTGTCGGAAGAGATGGACGGCATCGATAAGAGAGGACGGGTCGGACATGGGATCCTGTTTCTGCATACTCTATATCCCAAATGGATGGGATTCGTCAAAGATCCCCATGATAAGGGGAGATAGATGGTTTCGGAATTAGGAAACCGTCGTGGGTGAT
>JAYYRF010000270.1:0-3954 GCA_036127535.1 Myxococcota bacterium
ACATCAGAGGATTTGGTTACGCTGGAGGAGCCAAAACCCAAAAATCCGTATGGCTTGCTCACGTTTCTCGCCATCTGCATTTTCGGTGCCATATTGATTTTCATGAATCAAAAAGACCAGAGCATTCAAGTGGAAATCAAAAGTATACCCACCGATGCCAATGTATACTTTGACAACAAGCTCCTCGGCAGCACACCGTTGGTGTACGTCACAGAATCAGAGAGAGAACTCCGCATTGAGAAACAAGGATTCGAAACCCAAACCTTGACCATCTCTCCGCGTATACCGCAAACGACGATCAAACTGATTCCACTGCCAAAACCAAAAGCACCCACCCAAGAAAAAGAGACGGTTTCTCCCAAAGAAGAGCCGCCCAAAACCGAGCCAAAGACCAAGACAAAAACGGTGACCAAAACCAAAAGCAATCGTCGCAAGCCACCGCAAAACAAAGAACTCATCGACCCGTGGGAATAGGGTCAGCCACTCTTGCTCTGGCACATCAATACAGAATTAATTTCGAATAAAACCAAACCCCAGACTATATCTGCGCTATATTAATGCCAGTTTCTACGGGAATACGATGCTTTATTTATCTCTTTTTATCTCTTGTTCAGACAAACAGACCGACTCCGCAGAAGAACCCGCCTATACGTATCCGTCTCCGATGGAGATGCTGCCCCTTCGCGGCAGTGAGGGGCCACAAGTCGCCTTCGACGAAGAAGATCTGTGGCAAAATTGTGCCCCCTTGTACGGAGGGGAAGACGATGGTCTTCACCATAATCTCATCATTCCGTACCGGGGTCACCTCGTAATGCCTTGGGTACCCGAATGGGGACGCGGCGGCCTCTCGTTCTTCGATATGTCCGATCCGTGCAACCCACAAAAAGAAGGGGAAGGATTTCACGAGCGCATGCGCGAGTCGCACGCCATTGGGTTTATGCATCTTCCGGATGGGGATCCCCATGCGGGGGAATACGCGGTGACCACCGGTGTACTGGGCATACAGTTTTGGGACATCGCCGATCTCTCGAACATCGAGATGATCAACTACATGGAAATCGAAGGCGTCTTTTATCCCGATTCTTACACCCGTGTTGTTCTGTCCTTGTTTTGGCAGTACCCCTATGTATACATTGCAGCCGCAGACAACGGCATCTACATTGTCGATGCCACCAATCCCCGCGAAACAGAGCTCGTAAACCAGTATGTCTTTGATCCACCGCTTCGAACCGCGGGCGTGTTTGCACTGGGAAACACCCTTTTTGTCAGCTCCGCAGAGGGAATGGAAGCCGCCTTACTCGACATTTCCAACCCGACCGAACCACAAGCGCTCGGCGGCGGGCGCTTTAACAGTCTCGATGCCGACGGGGAACCGCGCGAGTCCTACCACGCCAACCTCGCCGGCTCCTACGCCTTGTTCGCACAAAAAGAAGGGGGCGGTGGCGTGATGATTCACGACATATCCGATCCCAACCAACCAACCCATGTATCTTCCGTTCACAGCCCCGGCGGCAACAGCGGATATGTATTCTACGACGAAGGGTACCTTTTCTTAGGCGATTCGCACTGGGCGAAGGTGTATGACGCGCGCGACATTCACAACATCCAAGAAATTGGAACCGGATATCTCGCCGGCGATTTGGATACCATTACCCCGTACGGGAACGTTGCGATCTTAAGCGTCGATGACGACGCCGAGGACGAAATCGCCAGCGTTGTTATGCCTTGGCATACCGATATCGACCTGACGGGACCTCTTGCCCTTTTTATCAATCCACCGGACGGAAGTGAAAATGTACCGACCAGCAGTCGCATCGGTATTGGCTTCAACGAAATGGTGGAACCCACATCGATTTTCCCCGGCTCGGTTCAATTGATCGCAGAGGACGGCACCCATGTCGAGGGTTGGGCGGGTGCACAAGAGAATACGGCTTTCTTTACGCCGAAACAACCGCTTCAGCCCGGTACCAGCTATACGTTTCAAGTTCTCGCAGGTGGCGCGCGGGATGTTAACAACAATTCCATAGAGGAGACTGTCACCAGCACGTTTCGAACCGCCGGTACCCCATGATTTGGCTTTTGGCCTGTGGTGTTCCAGACAAAGACACTGCTGAGGTAGACCATCCTTCCCCTGTGGAAACCACAGCCGTAGCCGGTGAAGATGCCACAGTGGAAATCGGCACGCCTCTCTCCTTTGATGCGTCCCAAAGTGAGGGCACCACCTTCACTTGGCACTTCGGAGATGGAAACGTATTGGAAGGCTCTCAGGTCGAACACACCTATGCACAGGCGGGTATATACCAAGCGGTTCTCACCGTTACCGGTGCAGACGGCCTCCAAAAGACGGATAGCCGCAAGGTAACGGCACACAACCCGTTGTTGAATCCGCCACCACGCGCCTCTTCGACCATTGCCATCCATGCGGGGTACATCTGGGCCATATTCCCCGAAGCGGGCACCCTGCACCAAATCGATCGAGAGACCCAAGCGCAAGAACACCACGACATCTGTACGGATCCGCGCAGTTTGTTTGCCTCGGGAAACCACATCGCCATCGCATGCGAGCAAGAACTCGCCGTGTTCGACATCTCAACCCAGCAGATCGAACACATCCTGCTACCCGAAAATCATGCCCCCTTCGGTGTGGCCGGGTCGCAAAACGACTGGTGGATTACACTCTCAGGTACCGGAGAACTCGCCCACTGGGACGGAGAATCCCTCACCCTATCTGACCTGGGTCCCGACCCGAAACATCTGACGCTTGCCAGTGACGGATCTTTACTCTCTCCTCGGTGGCGTTCTGGAGACGATGGGGGCACGGTATACCACCAACACGACGGTCTGATCCAAACCTACGGACTCGACATCGATTATGCGGGAGATTCCGACAACACCACCGGTGGCATTCCCAATCTATTACAGGCCGTCGTCCCCTCTCCGGACGGAACCCAGTACAGAATTCCCATGTTACACGCCAACATCTTAACCGGAACCTATCTCGCGCAAGAAGAACTCAAACCGGACAACACCGTCCGCGCGATGCTCGCGACCCTTTCTGCAGAGGGAGAAGAAGAGGCAGAAGAGCGCAAGCATTTCGACGAAAAAGGCCGAAGCATCGCCGTTGCCTTTTCCGATTACGGCGACCGCATCTTTGTGCTGCACCCCGCCGTCCAAAATATATCCGTGCTGAACGCCTACACCGATCAAATTTTGGGAAGCATGCACGACAGCGGCATTGCCTCCACCGGTATCGACGTCGATGGAGATCTGCTCGTCGTCAACGCGTGGCTTTCGCGCAGTATAAAGGCCTACGAAACCCAAAGCCCCTATGCACTGCGCTGGGAAGTCCCATTCTCGGCCACTGATCCTGTCGATCCGGAGGTTCTTTGGGGAAAACAGATCTTCAACAACGCGGCGGATACCCGCATGAGCAAAGCTGGATACATGAGTTGCGCGCATTGTCACCCCAGCGGAAGCCACGATGGGCAAACATGGGATTTCACGGACCGCGGCGAAGGATTGCGGAACACCACCTCTTTGCTGGGTGCGTCCGGAACCGGTATGGGACCATTGCACTGGACTGGAAACTTTGACGAAATCCAAGATTTTGAAGACGACATTCGCGAACGTTTTGGGGGCAGTGGATTTTTGTCCGACGAAGAATTCGAACTGACACGCGATTCCCTCGGAAGTCCGAAAGCGGGCCTCAGTCCAGAACTGGATGCGCTCACCCGATATTGCGAATCCTTGGATACTCCGCTTCCGTCTCCCTATCCTTCTCCTGAAAATGGTCACGATGTTTTTGTGGCTGTCGGATGCGCGGAATGCCATAGCGCTCCTCTATACACCAACTCCGAACTCGACGTCCGATACGACATCGGGAGCATGACCGAAGCCTCCGGACAACGTCTCGGAGAGGAACTCGACGGCTTCGATACCCCCACCCTGCTCGGC